>JAGLMD010000042.1 GCA_023140175.1 Nanobdellota archaeon
TACTAGGACAGGATTTGAGCCAATTGGAAAACTAGAAAACATACTCTTAGACTATTCTTCTTTGCGTAATTCAATTATAAATTAATAAAAAATAAAAATTCTAAAGAAGCTTTAGTAATCTCTTCCTAACACTAAATTCCCTATTTCTTCAGGCAATGGTCCTAAGTTATTATCCTCTGGATTAGGAGTCGAAACTAAAATTGCATATAAGTTAGGTAGTGTTGAAGAGAATAAGATATCTTCTTTCATCAGTTGACCGAAATCCGGGCTTAGACTGTCAAACATATCTTTTATTTCCCTATCAATATTTTCATCTTCCAATTCATATCTTGTTTGTCTTCCTACTAAACTGGACATACCACCAGACTGCTCGTTTGACATAATATCTCCCATATACATAGGGATATCTACAATTTCCATGAACTTGTCCCGAACACTACTTTTAACATATCTAATATTAACTTCATGGCCATTCCTTTCTATAATCTCAGTAGTAGCCCCAACTATGTCTTCTGCATTTGGAACAAAATTCTTATAATTAGCCTTCCTAGAATATTCATGTATAATAGCATGCCCAGAATATTCAGGTACAAGGGGTATAAAACGCCTATGTTCTTCTTCGCCTTTCTGTCTTCTAAAATAAATATTCTTTGCATCAACCTTTGGATTCCACTCAGTAGCTATAGCAACATCTCTGTTATTTTTCTCTTCTTCCATTTTTATCTTTTCCCCATAGTTCTAATTAATATTGACAAGAAATAAAAACAAAACCCTATAGTTGCGTCAAAACATTATAAATTATATAATCTTTATAAATTTTATCCTTTAGAATTCTATTTCACAGCCAAAACTAGCCTTAGAATCTTTTTTAAGCTGCCCAAACTCAATCATCTCTGCCTTTGTTGCAGCAATTATCTCTTCTTTGACAATTTCAAACTCTTCAGGGCTTATCTTAGCTTTGATAAACATCTGCTTTATCGGAGTTTTCAAACTCACTTTCTTCTCAGATTTAGCCCTTCTTGCATGCTCAACTATATCTATGACAACCTGCCCAATTCTCTCAGCTTCTTCATCAATCATATCAATCTTAGGCCACTCAGAAACATGGATGGATTTTTTATCTTCTTTAGAAGCATAATAAAGCTGATATATCTCTTCAGTTATATGCGGCATTATGGGTGCCATCATTTTCAGGATTGCTAATAAAGTATGATACACGCCATATTGTCCTGATTTTCTGGAATCATCTCCTCTTTTATCAGGATTATATAATCTATCCTTTACAATCTCTAGATAATTATCGCAGAATTGGTGCCAAAAGAAGTTCTCTACTTCTAATTTAGTTTTTGAATATTCATATCTCATAAAGCTGTCAGTAGAATTCTTTATTATTCTGCTTAGCTTGCTGAGTATCCACCTATCAACTATTTCAGGATTCTTAGGCATTTTATCATTATAATCTTCAAGATGCATAAATGTAAACTTTGAAGCATTCCATATCTTAGTTATGAATTTATTTCCAGTGACCAAATCTTTCTCCTGGAATGGAAGATCATCTCCCAGATTAGAGCCAGCAGCCCAGAATCTCAAGGCATCTGCAGAATATTTGCTTATCATCTCCTGCGGTTCTATAACATTTCCCTTGCTCTTTGACATCTTCTTTCCATGCGGATCCTGGGCATGCCCCGAAATCATCACATCTTCCCATGGATTGGCATTATTATGCATCCTGGATTTTACAACAGTATTGAAAAGCCAGAATGTTATTATATCATGGGCCTGCGGCCTTAATGACATAGGATACAGTTTCTTCCTCATCTCTTCATCATCAATTAGCTCTACAGCCAGCTGAGGAGTCAAAGATGAAGTAGCCCAGGTATCCATGACATCTTTTTCAGGAATAAATTCACTGCAGCCGCACTTAGGGCATTTATCAATAGGAGCCTTATCTTTTAGAGGATCAACAGGCAGCTCTTTCTCATTTGCAAGGATAACCTCATCACATTCCTTGCAATACCATACAGGAAAAGGCACTCCAAAGAATCTCTGCCTTGAAATCATCCAGTCCCATTGCAGCCCTTTGACCCAATGATCATATCTTGATTTCATATGCTTAGGATACCAATTCAATTTTTCTCCCCATTCCAGCATATCTTCTTTAAGATCTAGATATTTGATAAACCATTGCTTTGATTTTATATATTCAATCTCAGTACCGCATCTCTCATGAACATTAACAGCATGTTTGATTGGCTCTTGTGTAAGTAATAACCTGGAATCTTTCATATCTTCAATGATCATTTTTCTGGCAGTAGGTATACTCATCCCTTCATATTTTTCTGCAAGATTGCTCATCTTTCCATCTCTTGTTAAAGCTTCCCTGATCGGCAGATTATGTGCTTTTTGCCATTCCATATCTGTCTGATCTCCAAAAGTGCAGCACATGACTATTCCTGTGCCTTTCTCAGGGTCAGCCCTCTTATCAGGGAGGATAGGCACTTCAATATCAAACAAAGGGACTTTAGCTTTTTCCCCATTATACTTTTGATATCTTTTATCCTCAGGATGATAGAAAACAGCTACGCAGGCAGGCAAAAGCTCTGGCCTTGTTGTAGCAATTACCAGGTCTTCTTCTTTTCCGTTTTCATCCTTAACCTTGAATACAATATCATTGAAATAAGAAGAAAGCTCTTTATCTTGGCATTCTACCTGGCTTATCCCAGTTTCACACTGGGGGCACCACATCGTCGGTGCATCTTTCCTGTATTCTCTTCCTTTCTTATATAGGTCAATAAATGATCTCTGTGATATTGCCTGTGAATGCTCATCTATAGTATCGTAAAAAATGCTGAAATCACAGCTCAACCCCAATCTTTTCATGTCAGCAACATACTGGGGCTTTAATTCTTTATTAACAGCATCTAAACATATCTTGACGAATTCATCTCTGTCCATATCCCTTGCTTTCACTTTCTTAATTTTTTCAATTAGCCTTTCTGTTGCCACACCATTATTATCTGTGCCAAATGGATAGAAAACATTCTTCCCGAGCATTCTATGAAACCTTACAACAAAATCCTGTTGAGAATAACTGAATGAATGTCCCAAATGCATCTTTCCAGAGACTGTCGGAGGAGGAGTATCTACAGAATATACTTTCCTTTTTTTATCATCAGGCTCAAATTTGAATATACCTTTATCTTCCCAATACTTCTCCCATTTTTGCTCTGCTTCTGCCGGATTATATCTCTTAGGTAATTCCATACTCTCTGGAATTAAAGTTTTATATTTAAAACTTACCTTATACAATAACTATAAAAACATTATAATCTTCGCTACTTATATGCTTCCACTTATCAGAAAACATACTCCAAAGTCGGGCAAAGATATAATAGCTCAAGATGAAGCCATAACTCAGCTAAGATCATTTATTCTTAACTATAAGAAGCAGAAGAAAAAAGCAGTCCTGCTTTACGGCCCAACAGGAACAGGCAAGACATCTTCAGCCCATGCCTTAGCCAAAGAACTCGACTTAGAGATATTCGAGATTAATGCATCTGATTTTAGGAATAAAAACCAGATAAATGAAAAACTCGGTTCAGCAATAAATCAGTATAGTTTATTCTCAAAAGGAAAATTAATATTGGTTGATGATATCGACGGCCTTTCAGGTACAAAAGACAGGGGTGCAGTAACTGAAATAATAAAGTTGATGCAGAAAAGCACATTTCCGATTATTTTGACAGCAATAAATCCTTATGACCAGAAATTCTCTTCTCTAAGAAACAAAACAATCTTAGTTCAGTTCAAACCCCTGGGTGTAAATGATACAGCTTCTTTCCTTGAAAAGATATGCAAGGATGAGAAACTCACCTTCACTCTGGATATTCTTAAATCAATTGCAAGACGCTCAGGCGGCGATTTAAGGGCAGCAATCAATGACCTGGAGATATTGTCTACAGTAAAAGACGAGATAACAAAGGAATCCTTAGAAGAACTTGGCATTAGAGAAAAAGAAGATACAATAATAAATGCCCTCTTAAAGATATTCAAGTCAACAGATCCAAAAATAGCAATAAATGCTTTTGATTATGTTAACGAGAATCTTGACCAGCAGATGCTCTGGCTGGATGAAAACCTGCCAAAAGAATATGAAAAACCTGCAGATTTGCAAAGAGCATATGATAAACTAAGCAGAGCAGATATCTTTTCCAGAAGGATAAGAAGATGGCAGCACTGGCGTTTTTTAGTCTACATAAATGCCTTGATAACAGCAGGAATCGCAGTCTCAAAAGATAAAAAATACAATAAATTTGTCCAATACAAACCGACAGGCCGCATCCTAAAGCTATGGTGGGCGAAACAGAAATCAATGAAAAAGAAAGCAATAGCAGAGAAGATAGCTCATCATACCCACACATCCAAGAGAGAAGCCATAAAATCAATGCCATATTTCCAAATCATGTTCAAGAAAGATAAACAATTGGCTTCTAAATTAGCCCAAGAGTTTGACTTAGATAAAGATGAGTTGACTTGGTTGAAGAAGTAAAACCAACGCCCCTATCCCAAAACCTTTAAATACAATTCTCTATCCTTCTCTTATAATGTCAACTAAAATATCAATAGAGGAAATGGCAGCTTTCTGCAAGAGGAAAGGTTTTGTCTATCCATCAGCAGAAATATATGGCGGATTATCAGGATTCTTTGATTTTGGCCATTTAGGAGTTGAACTAAAAAACAACTTGAAACAGGAATGGTGGAAATTCCATGTTAAACAAAGGGAAGATATTGTAGGCATAGATGGTTCTATAATAACAAACCCAAAAGTATGGCAGGCCTCAGGCCACGCAGAAAACTTCGAAGATTTGATGCTTACCTGCACCAAATGTAAGGAAAAGATAAGGGCAGACACATTCATAGAAGACAACCTAAAGGTTGCAGCAGACGGCATGAAAGCAGATGAAATCAACAAGACAGTAAAAGAAAACAATCTAAAATGCCCTAAATGTAAATCGGATTTTGAAGAAGTGCAGGAATTCAACCTTATGTTTACAACCAATGTGGGCCCAAAACAAGACTCTTCCTCAAAAGCATATCTAAGGCCTGAAACAGCCCAATTGATGTTCACAAATTTCAAATTAGTAACTGATAATGCAAGATTAAAATTACCATTTGGCTTGGCTCAGATAGGAAAAGCATTCAGAAATGAGATTTCTCCAAGAGACTTTCTCTTCAGATGCCGGGAATTCGAGCAGATGGAAATAGAATATTTTATTGACCCAGAACAGATAAATAATTGTCCATACATAGATGAAGTCAAAGACCATGAAATATTGATTTATTCAGCAGAAATGCAGGAAAAGAAACAAAAGCCAAAGCTAATGAAAATAAAAGATGCATTAAAGAATAAAATAATAAAAACCCCCTGGCATGCTTACTGGCTTGCTCTGGAGTATAAATGGTTTCTCTCTCTGGGTGCATCAAAAGACAAATTCAGGATAAGACAGCACCTAAATAAAGAAAAATCTCACTATGCTTTAGACACATGGGACATGGAATATGAATTTCCCTTTGGCTGGAAAGAGCTGCAAGGTATGGCTAACAGGGCTGATTTTGATTTAAAGCAGCATATTACTCATTCAAAGACAGACTTAAGCATCTTTGATGAAGAATCAAAACAAAAAATAGTTCCTTATGTAGTAGCAGAACCTTCTTTAGGGGTAGATCGTTCCTTCCTTGTTTTCTTGTTCGATGCCTATAATGACGATAAGAAACGAGGAAACATCGTCTTAAAATTACATCCGGGATTAGCTCCTATAAAACTAGGAATTTTCCCTTTAGTTAACAAGCTAAAAGATGAAACAAAAAAACTTTACAGTGAATTAAAACAAGATTTCGAAACAATCTTTGATTCTTCAGGCTCGATAGGAAGAAGATATGCACGAGCTGATGAAATAGGTATCCCTCTCTGTATAACCTTTGATTTCGACAGCTTAAAAGATAAATCAGTAACAATAAGATCAAGAGACTCAACAAAACAGATAAGAGTGAAAATAGAAAACTTAAAAGAAAATATTACAGGGCTTCTTAATAATAAAAAATTAGATTTCTAAGGATCATGATAATCAGTATCATTTATTTTCATCAGATCATAATCAATTAAGTGATTAGTATCTAAATAGAATCTATTTTCCATATTCACGATTCTATTTTTATTGCTGCATCCCACAGAAAAAAACTGGTAATCAGCAGCACAGGTTGTATCATCTTCTTCTGAATAATGCCATGCAGTGCTATCATTAACAAAGACAAAACTCTCTATGCCCAAAGGACTGGCCCCAAAATCACCCTCTAATCTCATCAAATAGCTCGGAGCCCTTACACTTTCTCTATAATATTGTTTTTCAGTATGGTTGATAAGTTTATCTACAATTACATAATCTGGTTCTGGTTTACTGGTATCATTAAACCAAAAAGAACTATATGGTGTTCTTTTTATATTATTTAATAATGGCATTGCAACCCCTTCTTCCACATTCTCTCCATAATTGCTCAGGCTTTCAACAAAATAAATAGGATCAGGCAGACCAGACCGGCTTATATCAATTAATGTAGATTCAGTTAAACTAAAATTCCATTCTATTAAATCATCAAAATCATTTATTGAGATATTAGCATCAAAAGTTATATTTATTTTCCATTGGTCTTGTTGTTTAACACTTATATTTATATCTTTAAATGTTAAATTTATCTTATATTTCTCTGCTATCTCCTTTATACGTCTAATCCATTCACTAAACGTAGAACTATTGGTAGCTTCCATCATATTTCCATCTATAGTTCCATTTAGTACTAGTTCGGGTATTCTTAAATACACATCATCTATATAATCGACTTCAGAATGAATATATTCATCAACTGCCAAAAAAGCCCTGAAAGAAGACACATAAAGTGATCTCTCAATATCTATCTTCATATCTTCAATAAAAAGATTAACATTACCAATTCTATTCATAAATATCTCAGCTCTTTGCTCCTCTCTAAATTCTGTTTTCATCTTGAATGTAAGAACAACTAATGACAAGGCAGTTATAACAAATAAGCTGAAGATAAACCCCTTCTTAAGTTTCATTATCCCCATACCCTCACTTCAATTATGGTGGGCCCCCACAAAAATGGTATTTCTTCTATTATCTGGCTGTCAACCCCTAAATCATCTTGTTCAATACTTATATCAACCAGCCTGTCATTGTTAGTATCCAATCTGTTTAATACACTATTCATAGCTGCATCAATCGCATCTTGTTCATCAAAATCATTTTCCTTGAAATTGCATATCTTAGCTCCTTCATAGTCAGAAGGAGCATTTATGATTTTTTCAGTGCCATCTGAGAAGCTTATATTCCAGGCGCATCCATCAGCCCTTTCATAAATCTCTGAATTAACAGTATATGACCTTGGAAGATAAGCAGAATATATCATCCTGTTGTAGCCAGAACATATCTCTTCAGTTGTGTTTTTATCAGCAATTCTCATATCAATTGTATATTTTCTATCCTCAGGCAGCTTATTTGAAGGAATGCCAACTATAAATGGATCTCCCAATTCCGCAAAATCATCACCGAAATCTGCAAGATTAAATATGTCTTCACTATTCAGTCTGACATTGCTAGTCCATAGGTCTGCAGAATAACTAGTCAATCTCGCCCCATCAATTGCATCAAAACCACTAAGATCTATAGATTTGCTGCATGAGCCAAATCTCTCTGTCTCGCTAGAGAATTTTATACTATTAAGAAGATTAGAAGTGCTCTTCTTTGTAACATAATACTCTATATATGAATCAGGGAAAAGGGTATTGTCAGCATCAACTAACTCTTCACTACTACCCTGCGTATTAAAATTTATCTCAATCGCAATCTGAGTATAGATATCTTTAAGTTCCTCTTTAGTCAATCCTTCAAAGAATTTTCCTTCGCAGCCATATTCTTTATTAGCCTCTACAGATGCATTCAGGTTTTCACTTCCTGATTCAGAGCCAAATGCAATTGCATATAATGTAATATTATAGTCTCTGCAAGCTTCTCTGGCAAATTCTATTGTTTGGTTTCTTGCTATCTCTTCATCCCACCCTATGCTTCCATCAGGATAAATAAAAGCAGTGGCTTCACCATCACTCATAAGTACAATATATTTTTCCCTCTTTCTATTGCTTCCTTCTAAACCATATATCCATCTGATCTCGCTTTCTGATAAAGATGTATTGTAAATCTTTACCTCATCTATTGTGCCCTTGAAAAAATCACCGATCTTTAGAACATCTCCATTTGTCTCTATAAGGCCAACACTATCCATATCTTCTGTTAGCCCGTTGCCATTAATAAAAAGACTTAGTGAATTGCCATCAAAGCTGGTTATTATGTGGTTCCATGAGCTGTCTAGGGCAAACTCTTTTCCTCTATTATTTATATAACTCATTATTCTATCTCCGCCGATCTCTATTCCATAAGCATCTCCTTTGTTTATGATCCTCGAATCAGTAAGGTATATCATAGCTTCTCCAGGAATAGTATCAACTACAATGGCCGGTTCCACAGAATAGTCCTTATGCTTAAAAATACCCTTAGCTGGATCCGTTCCTAGGCCGCAATTAGAACAGAACGCACTTCTTCCAACGTAGTTATCAGTATCAAATCCTAATTCCCAGTTAGCGCAGTGCCATGAACATGATCCTCCTGTATCCCAGAAATTGAACTTATTCTCGCCATTTTGTAGCCAGCTTACAGGAATCTCAAATCTTACCCATTCATAATCTGAGTCTTTCTTAGCACCTTCATAATCCAGGCCAAAAATATCACACCAATTAAAAGATATCTCATATGCATGATTATCATTCACTCTGAGCCTATAATCATCTTCTGCATTAACTTTGCAATTTCTTGCCTTGCCATATACCCATAAGGATGCTGTGTCATTTAATGAATTTACATCATCTATAAACAGCCATTTGTTTACTCCATCGTCATCTCCATCTCCGGAATAAGTCACTTCACCCATTCCATCATCATCTCTGAAAACATTCATCTGTTCGTCTGCTTTAATCCATGCATCAATTGCAATTTCGTCACTGATATCTAAGCTATCCGAATCAGCCACTTTGACATAATCCCCATTTCCATCAAAATAATAAGCTCCATTGGTCTTTCCATTTCCTGTATAGCTGGCCCCATCATTAGTTCCATCATTTCCATTGCCTGAATTGTCTGTTATCTCTGTTGCACTATCCATATCCCACCAAGCGACCAATCCTTCATCCAATAGTGTAGGCTCTGTTGTACTAAAATTTAAGATTTCCATAGATTTTTTCAGTGCACATGGAGTGCATGTCCCTCCACAATCTGCTTCATATTGCTTAATTTTATCTTCTGCAAATAGTTTATCATCTGTCAAGTAAGATACTTGCGGAAGACAATTCTCTACATCACTCCCATAACCCACTAATGCCAGTTTATTGCCTTCTTGTTCAAGAACATTTGCCGTGAATTCAAGATCTAATCTTCTTGAAAGATTGATTCTTATAGGATTGCATTCTATACATTGCCGTTCAGATTCTTCAAAATAACAATATGATTCCGGACAAGAATAACCTGCCTCAACATCATATACAAGTGACTCATTTAATAGTCGGACAGGATAATTTATTGCTTCACACTCTCCGAGAGTTTTTATTTCTCTCTTTTTCGCTATCTTCACATCATCGATATACCAGTAATCATAGTCTGTACCATCTCCGCCAGTTTGTCTGAACCTTAATTTGAAGCCATTATGATATGCATCAAGCGGAAGCACATTTTCTCTTGTTATTTCATTACTTAAGCTGCTTAGATTGTATAACCACTTGATTTCGTTTTCTGATAATGATTTGTTCCAGAGTCTCACCTCATCTATCGTACCATTGAAATCTCCATATGCACTAATGCGAAAATCTGAATTCGGAGCACTTATACCTCCACCAATTTCATAATTATATCTATTCTGATATTCCCCATCTTTATAGGCCTTCACTGTTCCATTGTTTATTGTATATACAAAATGGTGCCATTCTCCATCTAAAGCAAGAACGCCACCACCACATGAATTGTTGACTGCTGTAGTATCAATTCTCATATAAATCTCAGGTCCGTGCTCGGATACTTGTATTTGCCAACCAGCCGGCTTCCCCCAATCTGTTTTTATAAAAATATTTGAATACCAACCTTCACTAGCCTGAATAGTTCCATTAAGCCAGAACTCTATAGAGAGGGTATCATTAGCTAAAGCCAGACTTGCATCATCTCCGCAATTAATGGAGTCCCAATCACACTCACCATCATCCGTACAATTATTATCACCATCAAAATAATATGCTCCATTAATCTTTCCATTTCCAGTATAGCTAGCTCCATAATTAGTTCCATCATTTCCATTGCCTGAATTGTCTGTTATCTCTGCTGCACTATCCATATTCCACCAGCCAGCCAATATATCATTTTCTATCCCTTTTCCTGAAAAAGTGTCAAGCTGAATCCAATTGCCCCCATTATTATAATACTCCACAACTAAGTTATCCTTATCATCAAAATAATCTGTAAAATTATCACTCTTTCCTCTGGCCCAATAATATAAACTCAAATCTTCTTTTCCGCTTAAATCTATTGTCTTTGAACTAACATTTACAGCATCCCATCTTACATATAATGAGTAGTTTCCGCTGTTTGAGGTATAGTCACTTCTTCCAGCATCACCTCCTCCACTATTATCTATTACCCAGTTGTTGACGCTTAAATCTGCCTCAAATTCATCATAAAAGTATGTTTCAGGGCTGCAATCCAAAGCAGTGCCATTTGAAACATTTATTATCTGGCTAAAATTAGTATAATAATAGACTGTATCATCCTTATAGAAACATACCCCGTCTTCACAGTCATTAAGACAACTGTCATTATCCGGCACAACATACCATTCATGATATCCCTCAAAATTGCTTAGGTCAGGCTTAACTGGATTACCATCACTTGTTAAAGAACGCCCGTCATTCATACAATTTTCCATTGAGCCACTCCTATCAGTGATAAGCACTATATCTGCTATTCCTGAACCATTCCTCTCTTCAAGTCCGACCCTTATTGGCACTGTCATATTAGATATGCTTGAATAATTTAGTAGATCTCTTAAAACACTATCAGTCAGACTAACATTATACTCCCCGCCGGCTTCAAAGTCATATACTTTTTCTGATCCGATGTTAACAAAAAGCAGGATATTCGTACTTTTATTAAGATGGATATACATACTTAGATTTTCAAGAGTTCCATCAACAAAAAAAGAGTCATAAAGGTTTATCAAGCCGTCAATACCTGGCAAATACTTTGTTTCATAATCTTGTGCACTGGAGACAAGCTTATCTGTTTCATAATTTACCCTAAAGAATCCTCCCCCTATATATCGTTCTTGGATAAGGCATGTTTCAAAATGAAACCTTATCTCATTATCTCCTTCAATGATCTTATTATTACATTCATCCTTAAGGTACACCATAGTAATATCATCCAAACTGCCACTATCAGAAAGATTTGTTCCATTGATCATATCACAATATTCTCCATTTATATATATACTAGCATTACTTCCAAGAACTCCCTCAAAATATGTGCTCTTTATTTCGCTATCAGCAGGAATATTAATGTTAAATGTTATATTGCCTTGTCCCACATATCCTCCAAAGAAATTATATCTAGATAGGGTGTTTTTTAGATTGCCCAGATAGAGCCTTGCTATTTTTCCTATTATAGGTTTAGTTTGCTGCAGGCCAGTAATCATTGTTTTTGCAACTGCAATATTTTGATCATTTCTAGGCCAACTTCTATTGTAGATAAGCGACTCAATCCCATCACTCATCATTACAATACTATATCCATAATTAAGAGGTATAAGGTCATCAAATATGGTTTTTGTAAGATTTTCTGCAAGACTTTTGTCTCCCTTAATGAAATATATACTTATCTGCTTAGCAAGAGTAAAATTTCGGTTAGTGTATTTAGCCATGCCGCTATCTTCCAGCATAGCTATGACAGACTCATCTAAGTCCATTATCCTCATAGTTCTAAGGAGTTTTATAGATTCTTCACTATATACCCTGCCTTGCCCAATTTCAGGCTGAGTTACATCTATATTTTTAACATAAATAATGCCAGCTATAAGTACGGCAATAGCAATCATAGCATCTATCTCAAAAAACTGGCTCTTCCTTCTTTTCTTAGAATACAATTCAACACCTCTTTTTATCATATTTTCCTTCTTTTTATATATAAATCTTTTTAATCCAATCCAGATATAAACAAAAAACCACTTTTCAAAACATTTTTATATATTCTAACTATTGCAGACATTATGGCAGTTCCAGGAGATAGAATAAAGATAGTAACAAAAGAGAAGGAAATAGAAGGCATTCTAATGCCTAATGAATCTGATTCTTCAGTTTTCATAAAGAGAAATGATGGCTATAACATGGGTATAGACAAGAAGAAGATTACAAAAATCTCAGTTCTAAAAGCAAAAACCGAAAAAAAAGAACAAAAAAAAGTGATAAAAGACAAAAAGGGACTTAAAAAAATAGTTATACTCCATACAGGCGGCACCATAGCTTCAAAAGTAGACTACGAGACTGGCGGTGTAATTGCTAAATTCTCTGCAGGAGATCTAATTGAGATGTTTCCGGAACTTATAGAAATTGCAAATTTCCAGACAGACCTAGTTTCTAATATGATGTCCGAGGATATGGTTTTTTCAGATTACCAAAAAATAATCTCTTCAATAAAAAAATATATTGGGAAATGCGATGGCATAATTATAGGTCATGGTACAGACACATTAGCTTACACAGCCGCCGCACTCTCATTTGCTATTGAAAACCCATCAATACCCATTTTATTGGTGGGATCCCAAAGAAGTTCTGACAGGGGAAGCTCAGACGCAGCCCAGAACCTTCTTTGTGCTTCACTCTTCATAACAAGATCAGATTTTAAAGGCATTGCAATATGTATGCATAATTCAAGCAATGATGATAAATGCGCAATTCTTCCACCGACAAAAACAAGAAAAATGCACACGAGCAGAAGAGATGCTTTTAAGACAATAAATGATTCTCCTATAGCATTAGTTGATTCCAAATCACAAAAAATAGAATTCATAAAAGAACTTACTGACAAAGCAACTCCTGATAATAAAATAATAATTAAAGACAAATTTGAAACTAAAGTTGGCTTATTAAAAACACATCCGAATATAGATCCTAATTTATTCGAGTTCTTTACAAAAAATTACAAGGCCATAATAATTGAAGGAACTGGCTTAGGCCATGCTCCTACTAATCTAGGAAATAATAATCTTAAAAATTATGAAATATTAAAAAGATTCATCAAATCTGGTGGAATAGTTGCGATAACATCCCAATGTCTCTTTGGCAGGGTTCATCCTAATGTCTACACTAACTTAAGAAGATTATCAGACATTGGCTGCATTTTTTGCGAAGACATGCTCCCTGAAACAGCATTCATAAAGCTTGCCTGGCTTTTAGGAAATTATGATAAAGAAAAGGCAAAAGAATTGCTAAACAAGAATCTAAGGGAGGAAATAACAGAAAGGACTCCCTATAAAGAAGACTTCTTGGAACAGTTCAAATAACAAAAATTTTCCAATATACATAAGCTCATCTTATCTCCACGCTAAGGCGTGGAGTATTACGGACTCGCATTTTAGTTGGAAAATTTTTGGAACAAATAAATCGAAGATTTATTGTTCAATAAATGCAAAGCATTTATTTGAATCATTAAGTCGAGCTTTATTGTTGAGCCTGTATCCATCCACTGAAGTGGAAGGTATTGGGCTCGACTTAACGATAATATAATTTGTCCTAAATAAGACTTTCTTCCAAAAAATGTTTCATTTGAATCAAAACATTTTTATATTTCTTATACCCTCAATACTAATATTATGACAGCTTTTGCTAAAAAACAGAAATGTTGCAGATTTTCTACAGCTGTCACTATGTGGTCTATTCATTGCTGAATAGCCGCCTTCGCTCACTTTCTTTCTTTCAAAAAAATAAAAGGTGATAAAGGTGACTTATAAAAAAACCTATGAAAAATACAATGAAAAGGAAAAGAACCTGGTTTTGATAGACTTTAATGACTTAAACCAGGACTTTTTGGACAAGTAAAAGATGCAGACAAACCAAAAAATTATAAAACAAAAGCTCACTTGGGTGCATTATGGAATTAGATTATGCTAAATTGGGCTTTAAATGCGGTATTGAAATCCATCAGCAATTAGATACACTCAAACTCTTCTGTAATTGTCAATCCATTGTTCATGATTCTAATCCTGATATAATAGTTAAAAGAAGATTGCACGCTGTTGCAGGCGAGACAGGCAGGATAGATAATGCAGCAGCATATGAAAAAAGCAAAGATAAGGAATTTATCTACGAAGCCTGCTCTGCATCATGCTGCCTTGTCGAATTAGATGAAGAACCCCCTCATAAGGTAAATCAAGACGCATTAAATGTTGTTTTGGAAGTGGCATTATTACTTAATGCTAAAATAATTGATGATATTCAATTCATGAGAAAAACAGTTATCGATGGTTCTAATGTTTCCGGATTCCAGAGAACAGCATTAATAGCCCAGGATGGCTATATTGAAACATCTAAAGGAAACGTCAATGTTCCTATCATCTGTCTTGAAGAAGAAGCAGCTAAAAAGATTGAAACAAAGAAAGAATATGCCAGATATCGTCTGGACCGCCTGGGCATACCTTTAATCGAATTAGGCACAGATCCTTCAATAAAAGATCCCGAACACGCAAAAGAAGTTGCGGAAAAACTAGGGATGATTCTAAGGTCAACAGGAAAAGTCAAGCGCGGCTTAGGCACAATAAGACAGGATGTAAATGTTTCAATAAGGGGGGGTGCAAGAACAGAAATAAAAGGATTTCAGGATCTAAAATCAATACCTAAAGTCATAAACTATGAAGTAGAACGTCAATTAAAACAAATAAAGCAAAACAAAAAAATAGAAGAAGCAGTAAGAAAAGCAGAGTCTGATTTTACAACATCTTTCCTGAGGCCAATGCCCGGCGCAGATAGGATGTACCCAGAGACTGATATCAAGACTATTCAAGTAACAAAAAAAATGCTTGACTCCATAGAATTGCCAGAGCTTCTCACAGATAAAGCAAAAAAACTTGAAAAATATGGTTTAAATAAAGATATAACCAAAAAGCTAGCAAAGCAGGGCAAGGTTGACTATTATGAGAAATTGTTCAATACATTCAAGAATCTTAAACCCTCATTTATTGTTGATATCTTCTTAGGTATAAGAAAAAGGCTAAAGAAAGATTATGGCGATGATGAAGAAAGTATAAAAGATGTTCATATTGAAAATGTTTTTGATTTAGTAAACCAAAATCAGGTTCCTGGGGCTGCTTTACCTCAAGCATTGCATGATATCGTGATAGGGGATTTTGATTCCAATAAATACAAAGGAGCATCAGAAGAAGATCTTGAAAAAGAAATTGAGAAAATAATAAAGCAAAAACCCGGCTTAAATCCGGGAGCCTATATGGGTCTCATAATGGCTAAGTTTAAAGGAAAAGTAGATGGAAAAACAGCTATGGAAATAGTGAAGAAATATCTCTGATTTATTTCTGATTTCTAATATAATCTTCAACATAAAAAGCCCCATAACCTTTATAAATTACCCTAAAATCTAGATTTCCGTAATAGATTAAATATACGCAAAATATAACACAAAATATGGGAGTGTGGTGAAAAATGTCTGATAAAATAAAGTATGTATATTCTTTTGACGAAGGAAAAAAAGAAATGAAAGAGCTTTTAGGCGGAAAAGGTGCCAATCTTTCTGAAATGACATCCTTGGGTATTCCAGTTCCACCAGGGTTTACTATCACAACAGAAACATGCAATCTTTTCTATAAGAATGATAATAAATATCCTGAAGGAGCCATAGAACAGGTTGATGAAAAGCTTGCTGAGCTTGAAAAGAAAATGGGAAAAAAGCTCGGTGACAAAGATGATCCCCTTTTAGTTTCCGTAAGGTCGGGTGCAGCAGTTTCTATGCCTGGTATGCTGGATACAGTCCTTAATCTTGGCTTGAATGATGGCTCTGTAGAAGGGTTATCTAAAAAAACAGGCAATGAAAGGTTCGTCTGGGACGCTTACAGAAGATTCATCCAGATGTTTGGAGATGTTGTCATGGGAGTAGAGCATGACAAATTCGAAGAGCAGCTTGAAGAAGTTAAAAAAACAAAAGGGGTAGAACTTGATACTGATTTAAACATAGATGATCTGAAGAAAGTTGTTGAAGGATATAAAAAAGTTATAAAGGAATCTACCGGAAACCTTTTCCCAGACAATCCAAGAGAACAATTACAGATGTCAATTGACGCAGTCTTCGGCTCATGGAATAATGATAGGGCAATTACATATAGGAGACTAAATGATATTAAAGGCCTTTTAGGCACAGCAGTTAATGTTCAGACAATGGTTTTCGGAAATATGGGCGAATCATCAGGAACAGGTGTATGTTTTACCAGAAACCCATCAACAGGCGAGAACAAATTCTATGGTGAATTCCTTATGAATGCCCAGGGTGAAGATGTTGTTGCTGGAATAAGGACTCCAAGAACAATAGAACAGCTTGAAGAAGTTATGCCGGATTGCTATGGGCAGCTTGTCGACATATATAAGAAGCTGGAAAAACACTATAAAGACATGCAGGACATGGAATTCACGATCCAGGAAGGCAGGCTGTATATCTTGCAGACAAGAAATGGAAAAAGGACAGCAGCCGCAGCTATAAAAACAGCAGTGGATATGGTTAATGAGAAATTGATAGATGAAAAAACAGCTGTCATGAGAGTTGCTCCAGGACAGCTTGACCAGCTTTTGCACAAACAGATTGACCCAGTAGCAAAAAAAGAAGCAGAACTTTTGACAAAAGGCCTTCCAGCATCACCAGGTGCAGCTGTAGGAGAAGTTGTCTTTACAGCAGAAAAAGCACATGATTGGGCTGAAGAAGGAAAAAAAGTCATACTTGTAAGAACAGAAACTAGCCCGGAAGACATTGAAGGAATGAATGCTGCACAGGGAATTTTGACCTCTAGGGGAGGCATGACTTCTCATGCAGCTGTTGTTGCAAGAGGAATGGGGAAATGCTGTGTTGCTGGAGCAGGAGATGTAAAGGTAAATGTAAAAGAGGGATTTTTTACAGTAAATGGAACAGAAATCAAAGAGGGAGATATAATAACTCTGGATGGTTCAACAGGAGAATTATTTAAGGACAAATTAAGAGTAATAGATCCAGAACTTTCCAATGATTTTGCTCAGCTAATGGGGTGGGCTGATAAGTTTAGAAAAATGGGAGTAAGGACTAACGCAGACAGCCCCCATGATTCAAAACTTGCCCGTGAGTTTGGTGCAGAAGGAATTGGCCTTTGCAGAACAGAACACATGTTCTTTGAGGGTGAAAGAATAAAGGCTGTTAGGGAAATGATCCTGGCTTATGACCTTGAAGGAAGGAAAAAAGCATTAGCAAAAATCCTCCCTTTCCAGAAAGAAGATTTCATGGGAATATTCAAAGCTATGAAAGATCTTCCTGTTACAATAAGGCTGCTCGACCCGCCTTTGCATGAATTTCTGCCGCAGGATGAAAAAGATATCATAGATATTGCTAAAGGTCTTGACGTAAGTGTAGAAAAACTAAAACAGAAGATAGAAGATCTCAAGGAATTCAATCCTATGTTAGGTCATCGTGGCTGCAGGTTAGTCATAACTTATCCTGAAATTGCAGAGATGCAGACAGAAGCAATAATAAGTGCTGCCTGCGAACTTGTAAAAGAGGGTCAGAACGTAATGCCGGAGATAATGGTTCCATTAGTGGGCCTGAAAAAAGAGCTGGACTTTAATGCAGAGATTGTTAAAAGAGTAGCAGAAGAGACAATTAAGAAATATGGAGTCAAGCTTGATTATAAGATCGGAACAATGATTGAGGTCCCAAGAGGAGCTTTAATAGCAGATGAACTTGCAAAGACAGCAGAATTCTTCAGCTTTGGAACAAATGATCTGACACAGATGAGCTTTGGATTTTCAAGAGATGATGCAGGCAAGTTCATAAAAGAATACATAGATAAAGGGATATTTGAAGATGATCCTTTCCAGAAGCTTGATCAGGATGGTGTCGGCCAGTTGCTTAAACTAGCAGTAGAGAAAGGCAGGAAAACAAGAAAAGACATAAAACTAGGAATATGCGGTGAACACGGAGGAGATCCTTCCTCAATAAAGTTCTGCCATAAAATAGGCCTTAACTATGTAAGCTGCTCACCATTTAGAGTTCCAATCGCAAGATTGGTTGCAGCTCAGGTAGAAATAGAAAAGGAATAAGAGATATATTTTTCTTATTTCTAAAATGAAGGGGATTCAAAGAAAGAAACAGATTGTAAAATCATTTTTTTATGGAACTTATGTCACATAATCATAGAGATTATCTATAGTTATGATTCAATTATTGTTTTAGTATCCCTTATGACAGCCTTACACATAGATTCTAACCTTTCTATCTTTAACTTTTCAACATCTATAGAAGGGGTATATTGGTAAAACTCCCTAAGGGGCAATAAGTGATGCTCTTCTTTATCCAAACCAGATTTCATGAAATCAACATAGCCTTTAAATGCACTTTCTATTTTGTTATCTTCAATTAGGCAGCCTACAGCAGAAAAAGTGCACTCTTGATTTCTTGATTCATAACCGAATTTAGAGAGTATAGCTAAAAAACAATGATAAAAAACATAGAACCCTATACTAATAACCCAGTCATAATATCCTCCTTCTTTATTGTATAAAAATACTTTTAAATTATGCTCTGCTTTTTGGATATATTCTTTAGATAGCCCAATATTTGGTTTAATTTCTGAAATGCCCCTATGTTTTTCTCCTTTCTTAACTTCTTCTTTTGTTTTTTTAATGCACCATTTGAGATGATTCTTAGCTTGTGACATCTGCAACAGCCTCCACTATCTCCCCGCAGCCTTTTAGGATTATCCCTTCCTTTATTATTTCCAAAATTATTTTATCATGGATTTTGTTTTTGAACTCTCCTTTTGTTAAATACAAAGGATGTATTTTTTGGATATTAAGCCTGTTAATTTTATCAATGCTATCCTGGACAACATCATAATCCTTTTTGTTATTAAGCACTATGCACAGATCAAGATCATTAGCTTTTTTTCCTTTATTGATTATGGAACCATATAAAATTAAGATTATTGCGTTAGTGTCTTTTAAAGGGGTCAAATCACATATCCATCCCCTTATAAATGAGCTTGCCTCATATTCCATTAAGATTAATTCCAGAAGCTTAGCAGCATATTCATTTCCTAAATTGATTTTGTAGAAAATTGCCCTGCCAATAGTTTCACTTAATAGCATCTTTTTTTCTTTTAAAGATTTTAAGATAAAATCTGCTCCCTGGTGCGTTGCGCCAAGCTTTTTATGGATGTTGTGAGCATTATACCTATTAGAAAAATCCCTAAATATAATTTCCAGTGCTCTTTTTGACTTTTTGCTGATATCTACCATTTTCTAATATCAAGTTATACTTGGTATATAGCAAGTACCACTTTATATATAAACATTTCTGTTTATTTCAATTAATAGCCCTGTGCTTTTTAATTACAAAGAAGAGAGGGAAGAGAGTATGATAAGCATAGGGCCTAAAAAGATACATCATGTCAGGCTTATTGCAAATAATAGCTTTCTCAGGTTTTTCATAGATAGGAAACTGGTTTTTACTGAATCAGTTAAGGATTACACAAAGGGATTTCTCTCATTTGAAACAACAGAAACCAATACAGACATTACTGATTTGTCAATCAAAAAAGGAGATATAAAACAAGAGAGAATAAATGTAAGGCAGAGCGATATAAAACATGAAAGAATAGAGATAGAGAATATGCTAACAGGTGAAATAATAATCCAAAGGCAGCATAAAGCTGAGGAAATATACTGCAAACCAACATTATTAAAAGAATATAGGATAATCAACTTCAAATGAAAATATTTAAATAACTGCTTTGAAATCTTAACATATTATAAAGATTAGGAGGATTTAAAATGGCAGCAAAAAAGGTAAATTGGGTCTTGACATTGATAATGTCAATATTATTTGGTTATTTAGGTGTTGATAGGTTTATAATGGGCCATATTGGTTTGGGCATATTAAAGCTGTTAACTGTAGGGGGATGTGGTATTTGGACCATTATCGATATTATATTGATAGCAATTAAACATCCGTTTAAGGATATTGAATGGGTACAATAAGTACAATAATTTTATAAATTATTTTTCTTTTCTTTTTATAGATGAAATTTAAGAAAATTAAAACCATCTTTTTTGATATTCTGAGTTTTGGCACGCCTCAGGCAAAAGTATTCAATCTATCGTCTATCCTATTGATTCTAGCTTCAGTTCCTACAGAATATCTGAAATATTCACCTGTAAAATGTGTCTTTAAGCACTTTTTGCTGCCCTTGATATTCAACGGAACATGTCCAATAGATGGTATCTTTGCGAATTGCAATTGTCCTGCCTGCGGTCTAACCAGGGGGATGTCTCGGCTTCTCCACGGCGACATAGGGGGAGCATTGAAATTCAATAGATTGGTTTTAATCGTATTCTTCGTAATGTTAACTTTAATAATAATAAATATCATAAAATCTGTACAATTCTTTAAAAAAACAGGAAAAATATACGAGATAAAATAAAACGCGCCTGAGGGGAAATTCGTTTCAGGACGAAATCCTTATAGACTTCGTCGCTAAATATTCGAACCCCCGACCTACAACTTAGGAGGCTGTCGCTCTTTTTGGCTTCTAGGAATGCAGAAGCATCCAAACTGAGCTACAGGCGCATAATAAATTGATAAGAAATCCAGCTAATTTATAAAATTTAAGATTCTTCTATGCTTCATATTTTCCTTCTGCTTCTTTCACTAGTGTTTTAGCACTCTCGTTATAAATAGTATATATAACTCTATCAAAACTTCCTTTAATTGCCCCCAAAAAACATTCAACGGGGCCTTTAGAATAGCCTCTTATAATGTCTTTATGTTCAAGTTCTAAAAGATAGGGTTCTGCTTCATTCCCAGCATATCTGATTTGTTTACCCATAACTATCTCTTTCAATGTCTTGATTGCTCCAATAGAAAGGCTAATATTGCCAATATTCACTTCTTTCTCATCATTTAATATACTTTCAACATTGTTCATTTTCATAAACACCCCAACTATGTTATTACTTGAGAAAAGTAAACAAATATTTAAGTGTTTTGATTCTCCCTATACAATTATGTACCAATTAAAACAATCTCCACAGGACTTTATAGTAAAAGAAGTCTTCAATTTAGAATTAAGACAATCAGGAAAATATTCGATATGCCTTCTCAGGAAAACCAACTACTCAACCATAAGAGCATTAGAACATATAGCTAAATCCCTAAATAAGCAGCTAAAAGACATAGGCTTTGCAGGAACCAAAGACAAGAAAGCAATAACAGAACAATTAATCTCAATAAAAAACATAAAAAAAGAAAAAATAGAAAACTTAAGCCTAAAAGACATTCAATTAACACTTTCAGGCTATTCAAATGAGCCGATTTCCTTAGGCCGGCATAAAGGCAATGAGTTCATAATAACAATAAGGAACATAGAAAAAAAAGATATTGAAAAAATAGAGAATAAAACAAGAAGTAAGCAATTAATGCCAAACTATTTTGGCAGGCAAAGGTTCTCAAAAAACAATATTGAAATAGGGAAAAACATCATCACATCAAGATTTAAGGAAGCAATATGCCTTATTCTAAGCTCAAACTCAGATTATAAGGAAAAGATTGAAACATTCCTCGAGAATAACCTTAACAGTTATATTCCTGCATTGAAGCTGGTTCCAAAAAAGCTTTTACTTCTTTATGTTCATGCTTACCAAAGCCATCTATGGAATAGAACACTTAAGGAATATCTAATACTAAGCAAAGAAAACACCTATATTCCAATCATAGGATTTGGAACAGAAATAGAGAACGAAGAAATTAGAAAAATTATCGAAAAAATAATGAAAGAAGAAAATATATCATTTAGAGATTTCATAAACAGGAAATTCCCGGAGATGAGTTCAGAAGGGGATTTAAGGCAGGCATTAGTGGAGATACAAAGCCCAAAAATACTGGAAAAAACAAATAATTCAATAAAAATAATCTTCAAATTAAAAAAAGGAAGCTATGCGACCATAGCGATTGCTTTCTTACTCGAGTGCCCCGATACTGTTCTCAAAGATTTCCTTTAAGGGTAATTCCGCATTAATATCTACAATCTTTCCTTTATTCTTATAATAATCAATCAACGGAGCAGTTTGTTTTTTATACACGATTAATCTATTTACAATAGCTTCTATCTTATCATCATCCCTCTGATATAATTCTCCGCCACATTTGTCACACACATCTTCTATTTTAGGAGGTATATTTGTAATATGGAATATTGCCCCGCACTTTTTACATATTCTCCTGCCAGAAAGCCTCTGTATTATTGTTTCTTTCAAAGCAGTAAAGTTTAGGACAGTATCAATCTCTACTCCACTTTCATCTAGGGCCTCAGCTTGCGGGATAGTTCTTGGAAATCCATCAAGAATAAATCCGTTTTCGCAGTCAGGTTTAGCAATTCTTTCTTTAAGCAGGCCTATCACAAGATCATCAGTTACGAGATCTCCTTTGTCCATATACTCTTTTGCCTTTTTTCCAAGCCCTGTACCTTCTTTTACAGCTGCCCTCAATAAATCCCCTGTTGATATCTGCACTATCTTAAATTTCTCTACTATCATCTTAGCTATTGTTCCTTTGCCCACTCCGGGTGGCCCCACGAATATCAAATTCATCATTATCACCTTGCTTATTTTTAAAAAAGAAGCCCCCGGCGAGAGTTGAACTCGCGACCTGCTGATCTCTCGAAGTGGGCTTGAGCAACGAAATTGCGAAACCCACGTTTTTGGTCAAACTTTTGCGCCAAAGGCGTAAAAGGTTGTTACAAGTCAGCCGCTATAGCCACTAAGCCACGGGAGCATAGAAATCAGAACTAAATAACCATTTAAAAATATTGTTGTTAAAATTGCCCCTCCATTCCATATAATTTAGGGTGGAATGGTTCAGGCACAGGAATGAAGTTTCTGAGGTTAAGATATGCCTTTACTACTGCCTGCAGCCTATATGCTTCTCTCCATAGTTCTTTTTCCAATTTATCAAAATCCTGGCTCATAATCCTCTTTTCATATAATTCCTGGAACCACTTTAGAAACCAATGATTTCCCCACTTGCTCGCCATCTGGGTTCTCACAATCTTTGGCCGGAAAAATATCTCTAACTCTCCCTTATCTACTTTCATCTTTTTCCCCTGATGCATTATCTCTATCTTTTGCATATACGCCCCATGGAAATCAATATCCATCCTGTATTCATAATAACCCTGGGTTTTTAGATGAGGCGGCTTCTTTAGCCTCCACCATACCCATAGCTCCATACCCCCCCTATGTAATGCTTTTTGATGATGTCTTTCCATATACATCTTTTCTATATCTCTATGTGTATTGCTTGGATGATTAGAAGAACCATCTTCTCCAAACCAGCTCTCATCAATAAGGTATTCATGCATCATTATATACAGATTCTTAAGATGAAAGACATCATTATACTTAATTCTGAATTCAGGCA
The DNA here is from genome assembly GCA_023140175.1 of Nanobdellota archaeon. Classification (GTDB taxonomy): domain Archaea; phylum Nanobdellota; class Nanobdellia; order Woesearchaeales; family WJIZ01; genus WJIZ01. The sequence goes on from JAGLMD010000042.1 coordinate 23,874, forward strand.
CCTCTCTTATTACTTCAGCCATATAATAATCTTTATTTCATTAATTTATAAAAGTTTCCTCCCATACTATCATAAACTTTATAAAAATACAAAGCATCCAAGATATGATAAATATGCTGTTAGGAGTAGTGGGCAAGCCAAATTGTGGAAAGAGTACTTTTTTTAAGGCCGCAACATTAGCAGAGGTAGAGATAGCTAATTATCCATTCGCAACAATAAAGCCAAATTCTGGCATGGGTTATGTCAAATTAGACTGCGCAGACAAGTTCTTTAACACGCAATGCAATCCAAGAGAAGGTTTCTGCATTGACCATAAGCGTTTTGTTCCTATCCAGATGATTGATGTGGCAGGATTGGTTCCGGGTGCTCATGAAGGAAAAGGTATGGGTAATCAATTCTTGGATGATTTAAGGCAGGCAGATGTCTTAATACATGTTGTGGATATATCCGGCTCTACAAACGAAAAAGGTGAACCGATTGCTCCCGGAAGTCATGATCCTGCAAATGATATCAAATTCTTAGAAGAAGAGCTTGATTTTTGGATATTACGATTAATCAAGAAAGGCTGGGATAAATTTTCTAGGGCTGTTCAACAAACACGTGGAGAAGTGCATAAAGCAATAGCCAGACACTTATCAGGACTTGGTGTAAAAGAAGAGTTAATGGGGCAGCTAGTTAACAAACTTGGCCTGGGTGAGAAGGAACTTGTTAATTGGACTGAAGAAGATTTATTGAATCTATCTAAAGAGACAAGAAGAAAGACAAAACCCATGATAATAGCATGTAATAAGATAGATGTTCCTGGTGCAGAAGAAAACTTTCAAAGAATAGAAAAAGAATTTCCAGACCTTATCTTAATGAGGTGCAGTGCAGAATCAGAGCTCGCTTTGAGAGAAGCAGCAAAACACGATATCCTTTCTTATGTACCCGGAGAAAAAGAGTTTGAAATAAAAGAGAACAATAAATTATCAGATAAACAGAAATCAGCATTAGATTTTATAAAAAACAACATCTTAGATAAATATGGTTCTACCGGAGTACAGCAGATTATAGACAAGGCAGTTCTTGATATTCTAAAATACATTGCAATATTTCCCGGCGGAGTAACCAAACTTGCAGATCAAGATGGCAATGTTCTTCCTGATTGCTTTTTCCTGCCAAATGAATCAACAGCATTAGACTTCGCATATCGCCTGCACACAGATTTTGGAGATAAGTTTATTCGCGCAATTGATGTTAAGACCAAGATGACAGTTGGCAAGGAACACA
>JAGLMD010000043.1 GCA_023140175.1 Nanobdellota archaeon
AGCCATCCAAGAGAAGAGCGCTTTATGACAGTCCGTTCTTCCCCATCTTACTGAAAGTCACAATGGCAGATGGCTCTATGCGGGGTTTTATTGATCCTTATGAAATCCAAAGGTACGTAGAATCAGATGTAATTACACGAAAGAGACCCGCAAAACCTTTAATTGATGGGAATGTAATAATGAGTTATGGAATTCCCCCCGGTCCGCTTATCAGTGAAATCCAAAAGGATATTGTTGAGCAACAACTAAAAGGCAATATAAGCTGTGAGAGTGATGCATTAAATTACTTTGTGAAGAAGTTTTTGTAGCCAAGGAAGTGACGTTAAATTTTAAACATTTGTGATGACATTTTCGATGCTGATATTATATCTGATATTAATATACAATATCAGGCACAAAAACCTAAAGGATACTGGAATGAAAAAAGTATAATTACTGAACTAAAGCTTCTGATTAAAGATTTAGGTCATTTCCCGACTGGAAATGAACTGAGAAGAATAAATAGAAACAATCTAAAGAGCGCAATAGATCAACACGGCGGCTTTATTTACTTCAGAAAATTACTAAAATGTAAAATAATTCAAAAATCCAAGGGATATTGGACAGATGAGACAATAATTATAGAGTTAAAATCTTTAATAAAAAAATTAGATCATTTCCCATTACAAAATGAATTATTCACAATGAAAAGAAGTGACTTGATGAGTGCAATATCACAACACGGCGGAGTTAATCACTTTAGAGAAAAAATGGGATATAAAATTTTCAAGAAGTCTGATGGTTATTGGAATGAAGAAATTATAATCGCCGAACTTGAATCTATAATTTCCGATAAAAAATATTTTCCACTTCATGACGAATTTATTGAAATGAAAAGATTAGATTTAATAGGCGCAATAAATAAACACGGTGGATTTAATTATTTCAGAGAAAAAATGGGATATGAATTTATTCATAAACCTAAAGGATATTGGAGCGAAGAAGTTATAATCGCCGAGTTGAAAACAATGGTTTCTACTATAGGTTTCTTTCCGTCTCAAAGTGAATTAATTGAAATGAAAAGAGGTGATTTAAAAGATATTATAGTACGAAGTGGTGGTGCTAATTATTTCAGGGAAAAAATGGGTTATAAAATATTAAAAAAATCTGATGGTTATTGGAGTGAGAAAACAATAATTAAAGAGCTTGAACAAGTGATTGAAGAATCAAAGCATTTCCCATCTTATAACGAATTGAATATAATGAATAAAAAAGGCTTGCAGAGTATGATAAATAAATCTGGTGGTCTTATTTATTTTAGAGAAAAATTAGGTTATAATACATCTATGCATCAAAAATATAAATCTGAATTATCTTCATATCTCAGTAAAAGAGGAAGAAAATCAGAAGAGCTTATCAAAGAAATCATAAGTGAATGGAGTATGCTTCATGACAAGCCCTCGCCAGACTTCAACGTAAAGCTCGCCCCAGGTAATGTACTTGAATTTGTATGTGACTTTGATAAGAAGATAGGTATCGATGTTACAAATACAAAGGCAAGCAAAAACAGTACTTTCAATACAATCAGCAATAAATGGAGACATAAAGATTATCGTCTTTATCTTGATGAGTTGTGGATAGTAGTATTTACTGATATACTGTCATCAGAAGACTATGATAAATTAAACAGGAAGAGTCCCAACGATGTTAAAGTGTTCTCAATAGAGGGATTTTTAGAAGAATTAGATTATTCTACTGAATTGTGTAACACAAAGAAGATAAGTAAATTTAATAATTGCACGTTCCATAATAAAAACGAAATGATTAACATTAATGAACCTGCATAAGAATCGTGTATCTGAAGGAAGAGAATATTTTGAATAAAAAGGAGATTCAATTGTGTATAGCTTAAAACATGTAGCAGTAGTCATTTTTACAGTAGCAATGATGATAGGTACATATCTATTGATTAAAGACATAACCGATTTTGCCACACCTCTTGCTGTCGTTATATTATTTATAGACGAGGCGATACTACTCTTCTTAGGTATGATCGGATGGCGGGTAGACCAGTTAATAGACAGATTTAAGAGATAATTTTTTTTTTTTAACTTTAATA
>JAGLMD010000044.1 GCA_023140175.1 Nanobdellota archaeon
GCTTCATCCGCAAACCATACTGCCATAACAAAATATTTCTATGTTGCTTAAGAGATTTCACAGGAATTGAAATCCCGGATAATATGGCTCTTCACTGGGTAAGCCTAATAACTTTCATTGCCTACCTACCTTCATTACTCAATATGTTTACGGAAGAGATATTGGATTTCGTTGGTCATAGGCAGCTTATCCGCATATTAAGCCTTGCGAAGGTTCACTTTCGTTTAAATGACAATTTTGACTGCGGCTTCCTTCAGATTCGTCATTGGCTTTGAAATATGCCATAATTCCAAAGTTTCTACCCCTGCCTTCATCTATATATTACCTCTCTTCAGGCCTATAACTGGACTTTCACCAGTAAGTTATTAGACATGCCAGTCGCACCATTTTACCTTTTACTTCGTAAAAGAATTTTTATTAGCTGAGAAAACGTACTAGTTAAATCTACATCCAAATAAACCGCCTTTTTCATCAGCATCAGTTAGTTTAAGAATAATATGGTCTTCAAATTTGAAATCATCACTAAAATCTTTAATAGGTACATTATCAGAATTAAAAGTACAAATATATTGAAAATTATTAGCCAATGATTCTTTTTGTCCCAATTCTAATGCCAAAGCAATTTGCCTCTCATCAACATCTGCAAAAATAATACTATCATGAATTAAAAAACCAGGTGAGTTTTTCCATTTTGAAAGTAATTGCACCCTCATTAGATCATAACAATATATTTTCATATTTTTCACACCGTGACTTCCCTCACGTTTAATGTCCACTCCAAATTTATAACCCGTTGAAGTAACATCTATGGAAAGAATTCCAGGAGAGTTATACAAATTTTGAGAATTTTTATTAAATAAGTTAATAGCCCGTTCTTTGAATTCCTTTCTTTCATCTAAACTAATTCTAGCCTTTTGCTGAATCAATTCTAAATCTACTTTTAAATTACTTTTTCCATCTTCAAACTTTTTTAAATTATCAATTTTTCTTTTAATATCCTCTAATTCAGAAATCATTTGGGTATTTCTCTGTTGAAGTGCTGTATACTCATCTAATGCTTTATGTTTTCTCAAAATATTTAACAGATCAGTTCTTTTTTCAGATAAAATTCTAATATCAGATTGTCTTTTTGTTATTCTCGCTTGAATTTCCAATAATTCAGAATTTAGAAAATCTTTTCTATTTATTACAATATTTTCATGAAACTTTTTTACATCATCAAGTTTCTTTTTAACCAAATTAGGGATTAAAATTCCTGCCTCTTTGTATACTTTTTCAATATGGTCTGAATCGGCTTCTTTTTCATTGTTTAAACTATCTTTATAATTTTCTAAAAGATTTTTATCAGTTATATTCTCATTTACATGCTCATGTATTAATTTTGTGATTTTATTCGCATCAGTTTCAATTTTATCATATTGTGGATGGACTTTAAAACTTGTCAATTGTTCTTGTTGAGTATTTACATCATTTTCTAATCGGATTTTTTCAGCTTCCAACTCACCTATACTTCCATGCATATCTTTTAATAACCCTGATTCGGCTTCGGTCTTCAATTGATTTAATATTTTTTTTCTATCTTTAAGTATCTGCCATTTGCTTGCATAAGTCCAATCTAATTCCATAAGATAAGAATTACTTAATTGAATATCCCACTCTTTTTGTTGTTTATATTGGATATCATGAGACAAAAAACCACCATTCTCATCTAATCTTGCGAAATATGCAAAACAACTTCTAAAAGTTGGTGAATATTTATAGTCAGGATACTCTTTTTGCATTCCAAACATTAAAACGCCTAAAATACTTTTCCAATTAGCATTGGACATAATTTGATTACCTTTACCATCTTTTTCAGGTAAAATTACCCAATCAGAACAATCTCCATCAATAACAACAAATTTCTGATTTTTTGTATTTCTAGAAATAGAATATTCTTTCCCTATCAATTTTAATTTCAATGTAAAAGTCCAATCTTCTAATTCCGATTTTTTAAGAGTTTTAGTTATGTTTCCACCAGTAAGAAAATGGATTATTTCAATCATGGAAGTTTTACCTAAACCATTTCTTGAATCTTTTTTAGTAGATTCTTTAGTTCTTTCTGCAAGCAAAATATTAAGACCTGCTTTAAACTTTACTTCTTTAAAAGATTCCTTATCAGCATTTAGTGAAATCAACATTTCTAATTAATCCTCCTAACAAACCCCTCATTAAATTCAATTGCACCGATAATGAACATAAAGTCTAAAACTAATGTAAATAATTCATATGATTTTATTCCCTTTATGCATTTTGATTGATCCCATAATGTTGAAACAGTTTTTGGTTGATTTACTCTATTAAGTAATTCAGCCCCAATCCCTAAAAGGGAATTTTCAATTTTGATATGTTTAGTTGGTATTATCATTTTTCAAAAATATCACATTTTTCAAAAAAATATGATAGTATTGTTAATCCTGCCGCTTTTTCTTTAAAATCTGATGAATTACCGCATGCAAAATCAAGCATAGACTCAAATAATTCATCTCCGTTTAACTCTTCTTTAAGTTCAATATATTTATTTATAAAACCTTGTTTCAATCTTTCTCCAAATTCAACATCCAAATTACTATCAATATATTTTTCAATTAAATTTGAACGTGAGAGTCCCATTTTTATAAGATTTTCAATTTTAGGTGATAGTTCATTCTTCTTTATTTTATCTTTTGGATGTATTGCTGATGTATCTGATTCTGAAATAGAATTTGTAATTATAAAATTTTTAATAATTTCCAATTCAACAAATGTAATTACCCCAATTTGCTTAGAACATTGAGAGATAACCCATTTTTCGTGGTTTTCTTTAATCTCAATTAACTTTTCTACAGGATATTTATCTTCTTGATCATCTATTAGTTTATGGTGTGTCCCACAAAGAAGAATCAAGTTATCTGCTGAATTTCTTTCAGGATCACTTTGATTAGAATCGTACCTTGCTTCTCCAGGTTTATTACCCTCAATATGCGCTAATTCTCCAACATTAGCATAATCAGAAAAATTTTCTTTAAAGGCAATTACTTGATTGCAGCCTGGAAATGAGCACCTATTCCCACACCTTCCAAAAACAATTTTCTTAACTCTTTCTGAAATCACCATCTTTATTTAAAAATGAGGGAAGTAGTATATAAATGTTTTTTTATGTTTTCTCTGCTATTCTGTTCTTTTAGAAAAAGAACCAAAAAGCCCCTCTCTTGTCCTTCGGACAGTCGGGTCAGAGGGATGCGGAACCTCCCGGCTGCCCACAGAACAGTACTTACAGGCCTGTATACGGCTCTTCAAGGAGCTTTCAACCAAATATCAAGCCAATGGTCTTTTCCTTTATCAGAGATAATTTTCTGCTTCATTTGTTTAATGAACCATTTGTTTGGATACGTTCTTTCAACTGCTCTGGCTAGCCGTTAAAGGCTGGCTCCAAAATTGGTTCAGCAATCAATTTTATGGCTACTACGGCTTCATCCGCAAACCATACTGCCATAACAAAATATTTCTATGTTGCTTAAGAGATTTCACAGGAATTGAAATCCCCAATAATATGGCTCTTCACTGGGTAAGCCTAATAACTTTCATTGCCCACTTACCTTCATTACTCAATATGTTTACGGAAGAGATATTGGATTTCGTTGGTCATAGGCAGCTTATCCGCATATTAAGCCTTGCGAAGGTTCACTTTCGTTTAAGTGACAATTTTGACTGCGGCTTCCTTCAGATTCGTCATTGGCTTTGAAATAGGTCATAATTCCAAAGTTTCTTCAGACACCCTTGCCCTCATCTATATATTACCTCTCTTCAGGCCTATAACTGAACTTCCACCAGTAAGCTATTAGACATGCCAGTCGCACTATAGCCTTGACTTCGTCAAGAAATTAATTTGATATAGAAACCAATCTTAAGCAGTTATATAGAAAGAAATAAATACCTACACATAATCATTCATTTATGGTCAGTATAGTCGGAATAGATTCAAGAAGTTTCGTTAGAAATGTCAGGAAAACTAATGGTTCGGAAGGTCACTTTGAATCAGTTATAGGTGTAGCTATAAAAATTCGAGACTATATAAAATTTAAGCAATGTTACTTAGATGCAATAAAAAAATTTAACAAACTCTTAAAATGCGAGAATGATTTACAATTTTATTGTTACAATGATATTAAGAAGTGTGAAACTACTTATGAATTTTTGGAATCCTTTTTTAGAGAGATATCGCAACACATAGAAAAAGCACATGTATTCTATACATTATTTTCTAAAAAAAGACTTTCTAAAGTAAAAGTATATGGTAGAATGGCCCAAAGAAAGAAAATTAAACTTGGAGAACCTACAAGAACTTATGAAAAGCTATTATCAGGACATATCCTTCAATGTTTTCCTGCCATCTGTGCATGGAGATTAACTGAGCATCTCCATCCTAGAACAGTAGAATTTCACTTAGATGCATATAATGGTCATATTTTTGAAGCTCAAGAGCAATTAGATAAATTGGATTTCGAAGTGTCAATTTATCCGGGGGGCGACTGTGTTAATCCAGTAATATCCACAGCAGATTTGCTTATAGAATTACTTGATAAAAGACTAGAGAAAAATTCTAAATTTCTTCTTTTTGAAAATATTAGACCTGCATTACCTGAACTAGGGGATAAAGTTTTAGTTTATCCCATCTTGAATAAACACCTTCCTTACATTACTCCCCTTGACAAAAAAACTATTGATATTGGATCCAAAATTAGACATCCTATATTCTGGGTTTTCAAGGGAGAAGATATTGTTGATTCTGGAACTATAAAAAGATCTAAAAGTTATAGAAATTTGCAAGATTATGTTTCTAATTTATTTGGAGTAGTAAAAATGTTTGATAAATCGAAAGATATTGAATATTTTCAAGAAGGTGATTCTGGTGTTTATTTAAATTCCAGAGGGAAAGAACAAATTGAATCTTATATTAAAGTAGGCAAGAAATTTAAACTATTCAGTTTCGATAATCTTGTTCCTAATAACCTTAAAAAATAGAAATGTTTATATACATTAGAGTATTTTAATAGTATACGACATTAGCCGAACGGTTATGTCTACTGCGTAGAAAAAAATGATAACCTTTTTTCTTTAATTTTTTTGTTTAAAATTTGATTTATTTTTGTTCTTGAAGTATTGCATTCGCCCATTAGAAGGAACCCTCATGCCCATATGCTACGCACATACAGTCTTGACTTTATCAAGGAAAGAATTTTGGAAAAGAAACTTACTTGTTATTGATAAGTTCTTCAATTATAAGTCTTATCGAATCTGAATATTTATCAATATCACATTTCTTTAAGTTTAGTCTACGATTATGAGCTGCAGTATCTCCAAATTTTTTAATAATTTTCAAATCGGCTTTGGCAATTTTACTTAGTTTAATATTATCATTCGCAAGGGTCTTATCGATCAATTTACTGAATGCTAAAAAATTTCCATCAGAATTTTTAATTTGACTTTCCTCATGCAATGATTCAAATACATCTATTACTAGAGTTTCAATTGATCTCCTTATCATAACAAAACAAGCATCGTAGTAACCATCTTGATAACATCCATTTACTTGTTTAATGACGTTCTTGAAGTAACCTTTCTCAGATTCGACAACAATTTTAGGTATGACTAAATCAAGTATTTCTTTTTCAGGTGGTTCAAGAAGAATCTCCATGATATCCCCTATACCTAGAGCCATGATTTTATGATATGCAATTCCATCTCTCCTTATTGTAGATATCTTGCCCTTTGAACGTTTTATAGCCATATTAACTGAAGATAAATTTGTTGTTAATCTAAGTTTGCTATTTATTAATTCATGTATTTGTTTATTTGTTAGTTCATCTATACTAAATTTATCTTCGATGATGTACAAAATAAATAGCACCCTAGTCTCGACCTTTTTTAATTCTTTAATATTAACTATAGTACCGATGTCTATATGTTCATTTTTCAATTTTTCAAAATTCATTTTTTCACATAATGCCATTTCTTATTTATTTTCAGTCGTTTTAATTCTTTATTAAGAAACCTTCTCCTAATTTTTTCATCTATAATACGCCTATCGTAAAACTGCCCTTTCTCATCCATCTTCTTCTTTAAGGTTTGAATAGTTTGAGGTTCATTAAAAAATCCTCCATTAATATGATTTAGAATTTGTACCACAATCTGGCTTTTCGTCTATGAGAATTCTGTTGCCAAAAATAAGGCTTTTCTGCCTTTGATTTGGAAACATTTTCATTAATCTCATAATGAATTCACCTTAATATATTTTGTGATTGTATTGGGCTTGTTACGACATTCGTCTATCCGTGCTTTATCGCACACTATGGTGAGTCGTAAAGGCCCCCAATCGGACGCCCAAGCTCTAAGCTTAGCAAAGTTACGGGGTGCCCACGCCTCATCAATCACATAAGTGATCATTCTATGTAAGGTTCTTTGTTTGTTAACATATGCCGTTGTATTGTTAGCATCTTTCTTGCAACTGCTATGATTGCTTTACTTCTTGATTTTTTCTTAGCTAATTTATAATAATATTTTTGCAGTTTATTAGATAAACAAACTGCAACTTGTGCACCTTGCACGAGAATCCATCTTAAGTTTCGACTTCCAATTTTAGTTATCCTGCCTTTATAATCTTTTTCTCCAGACTGATTTTGTGATGGGACAATGCCTGCATAATTACAAAGCTTCTTAGGAGATGGGAACCTCTTAACATCACCTATCTCAGACTGGATTACTTGTGCTGCATATCTGCCGATACCAGGCATTGTACTAAGCAAGTGAACTTCCTTATTGGAAGTCTTATTTTCTTTTAGCTTCTCATCTAAGTTTTTGATCTCCAAATTTAAAGTATCCATTATCTTAAGAAAGCAGTCAATCCTATCTTGCTTTAAGGAATTAAGATACTTAATTCCTTTTAGTGTGAATACACTTCTAAAGCCGTGCTTAATATTTTTCATCCTTAGAATCTGATGGATATTATTTTTTAATTTAGTCCTATGCTTAATAAGAATTTTTCTGTGCCTTACAAGATACCTAAGTTCCCTAATTTCTTTGGGTGGTATGTAGCTCATTGGGATAAGGTCTGCTTTAAGGAGTTTTGCCAACACTTCAGAATCAACTTTATCATTCTTTATTTTTGCAGAAGCTATAGCCTTAACACCTTGTGGGTTTGCAAGACAAACATCATAACCCTTGCTTTCAAGCACATCATAGAAATCTTCCCAGATACCGCAGCTCTCCATAACAACTTTAACTTGTTTTGGCGGCAGAAAACCTAAGAAATTATCTAAATCTGCCTCGCTTGTCAGAAATTTGCCTTGCTGGACTATCTGGCTCTTTTCGTCCAAAATCGTAGCATATATAAACTTCTGGTGTATATCAAATCCTGCGTAAAACATGGGGTTCACCTCTTTTATTATTGATTAAGTTCAAGAAAAAGGAGGTAAACTCCTCCTTCTCAAACTCGGTTATTTGCGCCCTATTTTTATTATAAACAAAGCAACTACTTGCTTTTTTCTTGAAACGGTTTAATAGCAACAGAATTCTCATACCATCGGACGAAGTTTGCCAGGACTCCGCAAACATATTAATTTCATTATCGCTGTAAATTTTTAAAGAACCTGATTCTTAAACACATTGTTTGAATGGAAATGTTTGCTCGTAACTGGCAAAGAATATAACAAGGATTACAATCGTTATACGTCCGTTCGCCAAACCCCGCCAAAGAATTAAAAAAGAGGACAAAAAGTGGCTAAGAAATTGCTAACAGTCATAAAGAAAAATATGCTAGGAAATTTTAAAATAATATAAAAATTATGCTGCTGCAGATGCAATTAAAGGACTTTTAAAGTCCGTATTAGCAAACGCAGGTAGCTTCTCTATAATTATATGATTATTATGTTTAAAACTCAGAGTAATAAACCAATAATTTCTATAATTCTTAAATTCTAATTCTACTTCACTTATGCTATCCAATATGCTTTTTGAAATCTTACCGTTGAAGGTATTTAGAAATTTATATGCATCAATTAATTCCAGATTTACCAACTGATCATTCTTATCTATATCAATAATTAAATCATCAGTTACTTCAATACTCTCTTTTACAGGTTTATCAGAGTCATAAATAGTTAATACATCTCCTTCACCATCATACGAAGCTTTATATTTTCTTTTCATTATAATACCCCCTAGTTCTTCTTCTATTTAAATTTTTTCCTATATTTACTAAGAGTTTTTCTTCCTATTGGAAAAGCAGTCACTATATTAATTTTTGAATTAAATGATAATATATAACATCTACCTCTTGAACCAGAGAATATATGGTAACATCAATATCGTGTTTCTACTGTCCCTTTAAAAGACACTTCTTGTTTATCTACAAACTTCAAACAGCTAGAAGTATGAACCTCCTCTTTCATTTCAGAGACTGTGCTTTTATTCCTTCGCTCTAACCAATCTATCATCTTAACCTTAGTAAATCTAATATTTGAATATTCATATTCCTTTATTTTATTTCTCACAAAATTTGACCAATCTTTTGCCATACACTTAAAATCGATAAACTACTTTATAAATATTCTCCCAATTAAATGTCATAGGTTAAGAAATTACATTACTATTCAGAGCTAATAGAGCCTCTTTTTGTCCTAAACTTTAATACTATTCTTACAGAATTCTGGCAGGGTTCCCTACGGGCATACAAAGCCATTCGGTTTGGCTCATAAATATTACTCACTCAGCAAAATCATCAAAGATTTTGCGAGTTGCGCCATACTTCGGTGAACAGGAATTACAATCGTTACAAAAGTTATATTCAATCGAATTTTCACTTAGAACAAAAAAGAGTTGGGGGCTAAAACGTAAATTGGGCTTTTGTTATTTAGAATATTCTTTCATAAAAACATCCCTATTATAATGCAATAATTCTGAAGAAGATTTATTCAATAATTGTTTTCTACATTCTTCAATACTAAGATCAGAACAAGTGCTCTTAATTTGGGGATCATCCATAATTAAATTTAAGAGTGGATCTAATAAAACAGGATTCAAAAATTTTAGTTGAAGTAAAATTCGGAGTATCTTAAATATATCTTTAGTATCAAATGCAGGTTCACTTTTCTTTCCTTTAAATTGAACCAGGTCAATTTCATCTTTCTCAAATATTAGTTTATTCATTTTGAATGAGCGATATATTAAATCATGAAGATTATTACTGAATTTACTTAACTCTTCAAAAGGTTTTAAATGGAAGAAAAACTCTTTCAAACCTTTTTTTATATCAAAGTTCTTTTCAATTAAATCTAGAATCTCTCCAATGTTATACACAAAACCATTACAACAGTCTTCTAATTCCTTCTTGGATTGTACTAATAATACTATATGTAAAGTACCTTTTTTTAATAGTTCCTCATCTGATGCAAAGTTATTAATTTGTAAATGAGGGTATTTATGACCCGATGTCGAATGTTGTTCTATTGCAACTCTTGTTTCGATTCTAAAAGAGAAATCAGAATGTTTCTTCCTTGCAGAAAGAGAGATTTCAAAAGTATCTTCCTCAGAATTGGTTGCAATACGAAGAATAACCTCTACGTCATTATCATTATAGATATAATTCCCTTTCAAACTTCTTTCAATAAGTCTTAAATTCGGGGGACTTAATCTCTTGGCTTCAAATTCCATAATCTTCTTTCCTCATCTACCTTAATTTGTTTTAATTCGAGTTTAAACTTATTCAATTTTTGAATAACATCTTCCTCTAAAGCATTAGAGGATAAATTTTTTAAATCATATAATTCCATCCAAAAGTCCCGATCGAAAAAAGCTGATTCATCATTCTTTTTATCCATTTTGCCATTGATAATGAAAAAAAGTAGCTTAAAATATATTAAATATTTAGTTTTTATGAACTCTTCTTCACTTTCTAACATGAGCTCCTTTCTCTTTATGATTTCCTTTGTATCAGAATTCAAGTCAATATTCTTGAGTGATTTCAAAATACCTATCGTTTGAATAGCTCGTATACCTTTTTGCTCCGAAACTGGATTTCCTTGTAGTATAAAATTGTCAATCTCCAAGTTGAATGAAAAATCATCATGTGATTTAACTTTTGATTGATTAAAAGAATATTCTATTTTCAAATCTGGATGAAAGGAGAGTGTTTTTCTTTCTCTTTGAAAGCCAGCTTCAATATATTTTATAAGGTTTTTATTTTCCTTTTCGATAGATTTCAGATAATTAATTTCTTCTTTGAATTGATTATTCATTTCCATTATTCTTCTAATCACCTCATCATAAGTTTCTCTAGGTCTTAAACACTTACTCAATTTCCTTTTTGTATCTAATGATACTCGGATAGTACTTATCGCATTACGAATCCCTTCTTTCGGGTAGAAAGTCTCAAGACTATCATGATCAATTCTTTCTTTTGCTAATCTATTTATTTCTCTTTTAACAACGTCCCTAAATTCATCATCTGAATTATCGGAGGGACTTATGGATATATGTCCCATATTCAGTATACTTGATATACTTATATATAAATCTTTCGGTTTTTATTATCGAATTAAAATAACAATATACAATGTATACTACATATATTGAAATAACAAAAGCCATTTATTTTTGTTCTGTAAGGCTCTTCGAGCTTGAAAGAACGCCCCCAACTCGTGCTTCGCACAGTCGGGTCAGAGGGAGGCGAACCTCCCGGCTGCCCACAGAACAGTACTTACAGGCCTGTATACGGCTCCCCAAGGAGCTTTCAACCAAATATCAAGCCAATGGCCCCTTCCTTTATCAGAGATAATTTTCTGCTTCATAAGTTTTACAGGATGCTTTCAAGGACTAAGGATTGGGGGAATAGTTAGCCTGAAATGGTCTGATGTTGACTTAAAGAAAGGAGAACTAAGGGTAATCGACGGAAAGAACACAAGAAGGTATAAGTCAGGCTATGGAAAGGGCAGGCTTGTCCCGATCAACCAAATGTTTCTTAGGATATGGCGTGCATGGAGAGCAATGAATCCTGAAGATGATTATGTCCTTGATATGTTGCCCTGCTGAATGGAATACTTAATATAATTCAGATCAATAACCTCTTTTACTGATGTGTCATATAGTAGCTTTTGATTAAGGATATCAAATACAATAGCAGTACAAGTCTCATCGTACAACAATAATAGATTGCAGTGACTCTTTGAGACAGAGGTATATGATATTGTTAAGGTTGCAAAAGAATCGGTAAAGATCATTGATCTATTATCAGATAAGGACGAAATCTACATTGATATAACAGCTGGTCGTAAGGCTAAAGCTTTAGGATTATTGTTTGGTGCATATGCCAGATGCGATAGAATAAAAAGAATAATGTATGTCAAAGAGGGGAATAAACAAGTTGTAAATCTCCCTAAATTATGTTACTCAATTACCGATGGGCAGAGGAAAATAATCGAATTCATTCAAAAAAACAATGTTAAATCAATGACTGGCTTTTCTAGCAAGGTAGATGTAAGCACAGGCATGCTTTACAAGCATATTAAAGAATTAAAAGCTATGGACATAATCGAGGAAACCGCTGAAGGTTTTCAATTGACCGATTATGGGAAGATTGTGGTGTTGTAATATGGAAAAAGAAAACAAGATTGTTGTATTTCAGGATAAGAAAATCAGGCGAATATGGCATAATGATGAATGGTATTTTTCTGTAATTGATATAATTCGGGCTCTAACTGACAGTGCAGATGCAAAAGATTATTGGTATAGGCTAAAAAAAGGGAAGCCGAACAGGGAATTGAACTGTCGATAATTTGTCGACACTTGAAGTTAGTTGCCCCTGATTCTCAAAAGATATAAACTTTGCCCCGCCCCAATATATCTATAAATATAAGCAGATTTTTATAGAAGAAGTTATTTTTAGGGATATCATGAAAATCTTAGTTACAGGCGGAGCAGGATTTATCGGAAGCCATCTGTGTGAAAGGCTGTTAGCTAAAAAACACAATGTCCTTTGTCTAGACGATTTTAACAATTATTATAATCCAAAAATAAAAAAAAGCAACCTAAAAAGATGCATTTCAAATCCTAAGTTCAGGCTTTTCAAAGCAGATATAACTAATTTAAATGAACTGGAAAAGATTTTCTCAAAAAATAAAATCGACAAGATAATCCATCTTGCTGCAAGAGCAGGTGTAAGAGCATCTATGAAAAACCCGAAATTATACGAAAAAGTAAATGCAAACGGAACTAAAAACCTGTTAGATTTATGCGTAAAATACAATATCAGGAATTTCATTTTTGGCTCCAGCTCAAGCATATATGGCACAAACAAAAAAACACCTTTTTCAGAATCAGGCAGGATAAATAACCAGATAAGCCCGTATGCAAAAACAAAAAAAGCAGGAGAGCTTCTTTGCAAAAAATATCATAAAAAGCACAACTTAAACATCTTCTGCTTAAGGTTTTTTACAGTTTACGGCCCAAGAGGCAGGCCGGATATGGCTCCATACAAATTTGTGGATCTAATAACAAAAGCCAAACCCATACAAATTTACCTGGAAGAAAAAGAATTCAATAAAGGAAAAATGGCAAGAGACTTTACCTATGTGGAAGATATAGTGCAGGGCATAATATTAGCAGCTGATAAAGTAAAAGGCTTCAGCATCTTCAACCTTGGCAACGGCCGGCCGGTTAAACTGAATAAATTCATAAAAACAATTGAGAAATCACTAAGAAAAAAAGCAAAAAAAGAATTCATAGGCAGGCAAAAAGGAGATGTCCTAGTAACATATGCAGATATTTCTAAAGCAAAAAAGATTCTCGGCTATAAGCCGAAGATTTCAGTTGAAAAAGGGATGGATAAATTTGTTAGCTGGTATAAAGAACAAGATATATTGACTATTGAGGAAGGCGGAGGTAAAAAGGAACGCTTATTATCACAAAAGATGGGAGTGATGGCGGACTTGACTCTGCAAATATTATTAAATTAGTAAACGAATTAAATTTATAGAACATTCAAACACAAATAATCTGGAAATGGCTCAAAATGACTAAAGATTTAACTATCAGGAACTCAACAGCAGAATTTTTGATATTTCAATCTCAAGCTAAAGAAGATTCTATTGAAGTAAAATTTGTCGATGGAACTGTTTGGCTTTCACAAAAAATGATTGCTAAATTGTTTGATGTTGATAGGACTGTAATTACCAAGCATTTAAAGAATATCTTTGAAAGTAGGGAGTTAGATGAAAAAAGCAATGTGCAAAAAATGCACTTTAGTCATTCAGATAAACCCATCAAATTTTATAATCTTGATGTGATAATCTCCGTTGGATATAGGGTAAATTCTAAAAGAGCTACACAATTTAGAATTTGGGCTACAAATGTGATTAAACAATTTGCACTTAAAGGATATGTGATAGATAAAAAACGTCTAGAAAATGGTTCATTTCTTAATGAAAATTACTTTGATGAGTTATTAGCAGAAATCAGAGAAATAAGGCTGAGTGAGAGAAATTTCTACCAGAAAATAAAAGCTGAAATTTTCTGCTCAATAATCTTTGTTAAAACGTAATTAAAGTAAAAGAGCAGCTATCCCCAATCCTAAACAATACCAGCCAAAAACACTCCATTTTCCCTTCTTTATCAATCCAAGCAGCAGCCTTAAAGAGATTACTCCAACAATCACAGTTGTCAAAAATCCAATAATAAGCACAGATATATTGCCAAAACTATCAACCTTCCCAATCTCAAATATAGACGCACCGATTATAGCAGGAATAAAAAGTAAGAATGAAAATCTCACACTTTCTTCTTTCTTCACTCCCTGAAAAAGGCCTGCAGAGATAGTCATTCCTGACCTTGAAACACCCGGCAAGATAGCGATTGCCTGAAATAAGCCCATAATAAAAGTACTCAAGAACCCCAATTTCTTATCTTTCTTCAAAGGATACTTCGAGATAAACAAGACAACAGCTGTAAATATAAGTGAAAATCCAACAGTTTTTACATTCTGAAAAATACTCTTTAAAAAATCATAGAAAAAATAACCTATCAACCCTATAGGAATAGAAGCCAAAACAAGCTGAGAAAAGAATCTTAAATGCTCTTTCTCCATCTTCACTACCCCAAGAACAAGCTTCCGGATATCCTTCCAGAAAACAATCAACACAACAATTAAACTGCCTAGATGAACAACAAGATCAAACAATAAAGAATCTGAAATCTCAAAAAAATGCTGAAACAGCACCAAATGGCCGGAAGAGCTGATAGGCAGCCATTCTGTAATGCCCTGCACAATCCCCAGTATTATTGCTTCTATAATTTCCATTTTTATATTTTAATCATCTTATAATATTGCTCTATCCCATAAAGAATCACGTTATTTTTTAAAGCTTCCTGCCCTACATTAGATTCTTTTGCATTAACCATATCATTAAATTGGCTTTCTGAAAATACCATGGGATGTAAAGGCAAAGGCATTGAACGCGAAACCCTGTTAACATCCTTTTCAAAGATGTCTTGAAGGCCATTAGGGCATATAAACATTAAGTCAATATCGGAACTCTTAGTTTGTGTTTTCTTTGCATAGGAACCAAACAGCAACAAAATATAAAGATTTGATTTAATTACTCTTTTGAAGCTATTGAGCATAACTACTAAGTTTTTATCCCCTAAAATTTCTTTTCTGCGCTCAAACTCAGCTTCAAATATAACAGGATGAA
>JAGLMD010000045.1 GCA_023140175.1 Nanobdellota archaeon
TTATTGCTTTTTGCAAGTCC
This sequence comes from Nanobdellota archaeon, assembly GCA_023140175.1. Lineage (GTDB taxonomy): Archaea > Nanobdellota > Nanobdellia > Woesearchaeales > WJIZ01 > WJIZ01. Next base: position 21 of record JAGLMD010000045.1, read on the forward strand.
AAATGTTAAACATTTGGATCTACAAGCAGCTGCAACTCTAAGCCGAGCTCTTTTGCGATGTATTTTCTTCTTTTCAGCAATATATCGCAGGTTCTTCTGAATGCTGCATGGAGCACTTTATGCTGGTATTGCTTTCTATTTCCTGAATTTAGCATGTATTTCATGCTTCTTTCCAAATTGGCTATTGTAAAGAAATCCTTCTCTACAAGCTCCAGTATTTTTTTCTTGTTCATGTTTTCACCTCTGAAATTTACACCCTACAATTAGAGAGGTTCTCTTATGGGTTTAGGAAAATATTTCCAAATCTTTAAGTTGGAACCCGATTAAATCACCCCAATTTCAGGGGAGTATGAACAAGAAAGCACTGGACATGTTTTAGGGAAGCTAATTCTGGGAAATTTTGAAAGATAAAGGGCTAATTCAGGAAATAAAGCATAGCACTGGACATGGAAAATGCCTGTGTGAGATATATAAACTAGCAAATCCAAAAATCAATAGAGGTGATTAAAGATGGAACAGGAATTGGTGCCTTTACAAAAAGATGATGAAATAAACAAAGTAGAAAAGAAGCTTGATTATGAGATCGATTTAAGGGGATTTAGCAAACAAAGCAAAGAATCATATATCTACCAGATAAAAAAATTCCTGGAATTTGTAAAAAAACATCCAAGACTGATTACCTTAACAGATGCCAGAAAATATGTTCTTTATTTAAAAAAAGATAAAAAGAAGCCAGCTACTATAAATTTAGCAATAAATTCAATAAAATTTCTTTACAAGGATATTTGGAAAAGGAAATCTTTTTCTGATTTAAAATTATTAAAAACCGAAAAACATGTTCCTGTGGTCATCTCAAGGCAGGATATTGAAAGGATGATTAATGTAACACCTAATACAAAGCATAAGCTTTTGATAGAATTATTGTATTCATCCGGCCTAAGGATAGGGGAAGCTGTCAGGATTAAATTAAATGATTTGAGGATTGAGGAGATGATACTATTGATCAGGCTGGGAAAGGGAGCCAAAGACAGGTATGTGATACTGTCAGAGAGATTTGTCAAGAGGTTTAATGGATACATGAATGAGAGAAAGATTAATGGGATTGATTCAGAACACTTGTTTGAAAACAAAACAGGCCATATCACAATAAGGACAGGACAAGAGATAATAAAAAAAGCTGCAATAAAAGCAGGCATAAACTATAGGGTATTTCCTCATGCTTTGAGGGCTACATTTGCTACGCATCTTTTTGAAGCAGGAGAACAGGAAATAAATATCCAAAGACTGATGGGACATTCAGACCTGAAAACTACAAGAGTATATATCAAATCAACTCTCAACCACCTCAGGAAAATAAAGAGCCCGATTGACTATTGAATAGAATATTTTATAAATATCAATTTATTTGTTCTCTCTATGGATGCTGACTATCAAAAAAGAGAAGCTAGAGCTGTTGATGCTATAAAGAAAGCCATACCATCGTCTTTAAAGAGAGATATGCTTGATATAAGCAAAGGGATGTTCTGTGAGATATATGAGAATAAGGATGTTTTTCCTGATTATTACATGGCTTGTGCTATTGATGGAGTCGGTACAAAATTAATCCTGGCAGAAGCTATGGGGAAATATGATACTGTTGGAATAGATTTAGTTGCTATGTCAGCAAATGACCTTGTTACTTTTGGAAAGATGTCTCCTTTCCTGTTTATTGATTATATTGCTGCTGAGTATAAGCTTCAGGAAGAAGGTATAACAGGAGATATAATAAAAGGCATTTCCAAAGGGTTGGAGGAATGTGATTCTTCTAAAATATTCAGGAATTCAATAAGGATGAATTTTGGCAAAGGAGAGACTGCTTCAGTTGATGAGCTTATGTCAGGGATAAGGCCTGGATATGGTTTTGATATTGCAGGCGGGATGATCGGTTTTGTCCCTAAGAAGAATTTTGGCTTTAAAGTCAGGCCAGGACAGAAGATAATCTCTTTAGAAAGCTCTGGACTGCATTCAAACGGTTATACTGATGCAAGATTGAAATTGTTAAAAGGAGATTTTGAGACAAGAGATATATTCAGGAAAAGATATGATGGAAAATATGCTCTTGATGATGATTTTGATGGAAGAACTATCGGAGAAGCTTTATTAGAGCCAACTAAGATATATGTAAAGGATATGGCTTCTATATCCATGGATTTCGATGTGATTGGCATCAATAATACCGGATATGGATTGAAAAACCTTAATAGGCTCAAGGGAAAGCATGAATTTATCATTGATGATCCTATCAAGCCTATGCCTATCTTTGATTTAATCCAGAAAGAATCAAAGTTCACTGATGAAGAAATGTATGGGAAATTCAATATGGGTATGGGTTTCTTTATAATAGCTGAGAAAGATGATGCAGATGATATTCTCCAAAGGGTAAAGAATTCCAGGATTATTGGAAAAGTAGAGAAAGCAGATAAAACGAAAACAGTATTAAAAAAAGATAGTAATATTATCTTTGAAGGATATTAGTCTGTGCTGTTCATTATTGCTCTTGCCAGCATCTTTACTGATGTGGTCATTGCTTTAAGGTTATTTATTATATTGCCCATTATCATATGTTCGTGCAGGTGTTCAACAAGCTTTTCTCTCCTGTTTTCCCTGATCATCCTGTATTCTTTTCTTATGTCGCTGCTTAGCAGTTTATCACAGGAATTTATCCTTGATTTATTTGATATCTCAATCTTTAAAGCTAAGCTTTTATCATCCTGGTAATATGCTTTCATAACATCTTTAAATGCCTGGTTTATAGTGTTATATATCTCTTTTAATTTAGCGCCGAAACTTCTTGACAGTTTCAGGCTCTGCAAATCCCTGGATATTCTTTTCTGCCTGTCAGCTATCTTCTCAAGCTTTTCTGCCACAATGAGTATCTTATATAGCTGGGATATTGTTTTGCCTATTTTTCTCTGCACTCTTGTGGAGCCCATTGCTGCCCTGACAGTCCTTATCACAAGGAAGTTCAGCCTGTTTATGTCCATGTCACGCTGTTTTATCGAAAGATGATTACGGGCGCCATCTATACATTCAATCGAATCTATCACAAGGCTTCTTGTTATGTTATCCATCCTCCTGATAAAATTGCCCAGGGATATCTCTTTTTCATCAAAGAAGTATTTTGCTGTTATCTTTGTGGCTGTCTGCTCAAGTATCAAAAGGCCTGCCAGATCCTTTATAATCTCCTTTACTTTTTCGTCCTTATCCTTCACACTCTTTGAAAGTATCTCTATTATATCATAATTAGTCAAATAAGCTGTCACTATCTCTGTCCTTATTTCATCCATGCTTTTATTGTCGATATTAATTGCCATTGATTTCTTTTCTGATTCTTTTTCTCCAAGATTTGTGGATATAGTCACAGAATTCCGGTCAGATTCTATTGAAAGGGCGCTGCCTTTTTTCAGATTATTCCTGGATATCCATTCCTTTGGCAATGTCACTATATAAGAGCTTTTTCCAAAGCTTATCAATTTCCGAAATTCCATTTTTGCACCTCCTAAATAATATTTATATATATTATATTAAATCTTTAATGGGTATATGTTTAATATATGCTATATATAGTATATGCGATAAGTATATATACTTTTCGGTACATATAGTTATATTATGGGGTGGGAGTGATGAAGGTTCATGATGAGTTTAATCAAGAGGAGGAAGATATCTATTCTGATGAGATGTTGGATGAACTGATTGATAATGATGAATTGAGTGCTTCAGAATCTGGTTTTATGCTTGGATATAATGCATCATAGAGTTTATGCTCAAAAATGCAAAGCATTTTTGAAACAACAAAATCAAACGATACCAGGAAAAAATAACAATGTATCAACATACAAAGTTATTCGCTCTCGGTATCTATGATTTTGTAAATAATTTCAGGAACAAAAAAGTTTCTGAAAAAATCCTGAAAAGGGATTAAAAGTTGGAAATCCGGGAGGATTTCCAAGAATAATAAAAATCAGCTATTATCACAGAATAAGAATCTGTGAGGTTAAAGAGCCCAGCTCCCTAACTGATAATAAGCTCAAAAAAGCTGGGAAATGCAAATAGCATTTTTTAAAAAAGGCATAGATCAATGGGTAAAACCTAAGATATACTAAACCGCAAGTAAAATTCCGAACTATATATCTGCGGTTTAGTATTACGAAGCTGCAATGAATTCGGATAAATAGTTGCGGGAGAGTATATCTTCTTTACAAGCCCCCTATCGTTGAAGCCGGCAATAAACATTCACATGAAAGAATACCGAAGCCTCAAAAAGGTGTTAGGTGACTACAAAAAGAAGAAAAAGTAGACACCCTGTAAAGATGAAACACCCAATAACTAAAGAGTATGTTGAAGAGGAAGTTTATGGGTAAATTCTTTTTATCCTATAGTAACCCTTACTTTCTTTCCAATAACAGGCATGAGCCTCTTCAGCTCTATTATAATATCCTTATTAATAGCATATTTTGCAGCCTTATGGGGAATTTTTCCATCTATTTCATAAATATAATACCCTTCTTTTCCGTCCACTGAACTGATAAAAGAGCCGTTTTTAGTTTTCTTTATATCTATCCCCGGAACTAATTTCAGCGCATCCATTATATTTGTATTCACAGGAACCTCCAGGGTAAAAGATTCATCAATCATCCACCACACTTCTTCAAGCTTTTTTAGGTTAGCCTCAACTGCCTTGATTACATGAGATGTTCCGACTTTTTCCCTTGTCACGAGGCCGCATTGCTCAAGAATTTTTATATGCTTAAGTGCTACAGGAACTGAAATATTAAGCTCCCTCGCAATCCCGGATATGTGCATCTCTTTCTGAGAGACTATCTTCATTATATTTCTCCTTGTACTGCTGGTCAATGCTTTAAATATTGTTACCATGAATATTCCCTTTGTTATCTTCTCTAGTAATAATCATTATCCAAAAAGATGAATTTATATAATTTTGAAAATGCCTGAATTTATTTAAAATTTTCGGTGTATATCAAGTGAATTATAAAATTATACAAATAATCATGATTTTTATTTCTGTATTGAGCTTGATCAGCATAGCTGCTAATGCTTCAGGCTGGTTTCAGTTTCAAAGGGATGAGGTCAATTCGGGAATTACATATGATGATGCCCCAATAGATGTAGAAATGGGATGGATATCACCTATTTTAAGAGGGATGGTAGATGTAACCCCTATAATTGCACAAGGCAAGGTCTTTGTTTTGTCTTCAGCAGGATATATAACAGCATACAATAAAACCACTGGAAGTGAAATATGGCATAAGTCTTTTGTGCCAGCCCATGGACAGCCAATTGGCTATGAAACCTCAACCCCTGCTTTTGCTGATGGGAAGATATTTTTCGCGACTTCTTTTGGTGAGGTCAAATGTTTTCAGGCAGGCAATGGAAGTGAAATCTGGTCTAAAGATTATTCAGAAACATTCATCAATGAGAGTTTCCAGACTCCTATAACTCTTGCAGAAGGAAAGGTTTTTACTGCAACTTATAAACAGGATAAGATGGGAGAGCCATTGATTGGGCATTATATTGCCCTTGACCAGGCCAATGGCTGTATGATATGGAATTTCACTATTTCAGGAAACAGCTATAACTGGGATGGCGCAGCCTATGTTCAGGATTCTGGAGAAAATGGCCTCTTGATTTTTGGGGATTGCCGCGGCAACATTAGATGTGTTTACACAGAAAACGGAAGCCGGAGATGGAACATCGCACTTGGAGGCACTAATGAGATAAGGTCATCAATAGCATTCTATAATGATAAACTATACTTCACATCCAGAACAGATACAACAGGACATGTGAGGTGTTATGACTATAACCCTGAAACAGACAGCCAACCCTCTCATGAATGGAGTGCGCAAATAGGATATACAACTTCAACACCTTCATATTATGATGGAAAGGTATATGCTGGAAGCGGGCAGCAATCAGGCTCGGGCGGGATGTATTGCCTTAATGCAGCTACAGGAGAGAAGATATGGAATATTACAGGAACCAAATATGCAGTGCAATCCTCTCCAGCAATATCAGTACAAGGCAGTAATGCTTACATATATTTCACAACCAATACAGCAAATGGCTCTGCATACTGTACAGATGATGATGGAAATATTGAATGGGAGTGGAATCCCCCTGGTCCGGATGAAGATTATATATTGCAGGGAATGTCAATCTCTGACGGCATGGCATACTTCGGAACTGACAAGGGTTATGTTTATGGCTTAAAACAGGGAAATAAGGACCTTGTTATAGCAGATATAGATACGGGATGGCCGGCAAACTGTGGGCTTATAACCTATACTATCAGAAACGCAGGACAGGTTACTATAGAAGCAGGACACACAACTGCATTATATGTCAATGATATAAAGGCAGCTGAAGATATTGTAACATTCAACCTTAATCCAGGACAGTCTCTGCAAAGAAGCTTTCCAACATATACATGGACATATAGCGGGACAAGAGACAAGATAGAAGTTAAAGCTGATTTCAAGGATGACATAAATGAGGAAGAGGATGAAGGGAATAATAATAGGACAGAGTATTGGAAATGCGGAGATATAACCCAGAATGGAGAGGTTACTGTGGGCGATGTGGTTGAACTTTTTAATGATATATCTACCGGCAGCTATCATGACGGGTGGAGTGCGGATGTCACCAGAAATGGAGGAGTAACTGTGGGCGATGTGGTTGAACTTTTTGATAAGATATCTCTCAGCCAGGAACCTGAATGCGGTTGTTAGAAAACAGAATTAAAACTTGAGAATGCATATACTGAGAAATATATTTTGGAACAAGCCGAGCACCATGGTTTGGCCTGCTGATGGATACTGTGGATTTTAGTCCACGGAAGGATTCATTTTAACTCCTTCCTCTTTTTCTTAGTGAGATTAAGATAGTTCTTTTCACTTACTACTTTATCCCCTGTTTTTAGTTCGAGTTTCTTCCTTGCATCTCCTGCTATCTTTCCGCCTTCTTTAGCTGCAAACTTGTTTTCTCCAAAACCTTTCGTATTCTTCTTTTTGGCTATCTCGGTAGTTGATGCTTCTCCAAGCATGTTAAAGATAAGTTCAAGATCAGTCATATGGTCACGAAGGTTCTGGTTGTTAAATTTTGGATCAAGACCTTTACCTTCTTATGATCTTTTATTCCAACTCCGAATATAGCCTTAGAAATCTCATTAGTAAGGATTGAATATTCTCTCTTCTCTTCAACCTCTCTCTTACTCCATTCTTCTGTGAGTGCTTGCCTTACCGCAATACCTCTTAATCTTTTGTCAATCCAATCCTTTGGATATCCCTGCCCATAATATTCTTTAGCCCTATCTTGGGCTAATTCAGGATTCTCAATTTCTTGGATTCTTTCATACCCTACTTTAGCAAGCCACAGCTTGAAAGGTTCTGCTTTGGGTGAGGGGATGGATTGAACCAGCCTAAAAATTTGTTTGGTATTGGCAACATCTGTAAGCCTCATTTTACCATCTGGAGAAGGCAATTTCAACTGGCTACAATTTGTAGCCGTTTGATTTCCTTCTTGTTTTAGCCTCGTCTTTAAAACACTCCAATATTTTCTAGGATTTTCACTCTCTGTTAAAACCGCTATAACATCAATAACTGAAAAATACCATCCATCATTATGCCATGTTCACCTTATTTTCTTATCCTGAAAAACCACAATCTTATTTTCCTTTTCCATAATTATCAAGCCTCCAAACGAATCTTGCTAGTTAGTAGTTTTTGTATACCTTTTTACTCTCCATATCCAATTTCACCCATAATAACTGTCTCTTCTTCATATTTATAAATCTTTGAAATAATCTCTCCTGTAATCTCATGGATTAGAGACGTAAGCTGTTTTGAATATTCCAGATATTCCTTCCACAAAACATTATCGAGATAAGACTTGCTGATCTTGACCATAACTGTAGTGTGTTTTTGCCTGTAATACCTGTAAGGCTTGCAGTTATGTTTTCTGCAAAGAGCCATAAACAATTTCTTATGCCACATATCCTCTGTAGAAATCCTGTATTCAATCAGGTCATCGGAGATTTCCTCGTATTTTTTATCGTCCAGCCTTCTTTTTGCCTCGATTGCGGCAGCTTTCTCTCCGTCTGACTTTGCCCCATCTATCAGCCTTTCAATCTTTCTTATCTTTTCAAGAATATCCTCATTGGATTTCATATTTGAAATTTCTTTCATCTCTTCCTCAATAACCGCCATAACATCAGATGAGGCATCCTGAGCCTTAGCTTCATTTAATGCTTTTGCCAGCATGACCCTGTCAATAAACCCTCTTTTTTTGTTCACCCTAAACTTTAGAAACAATGCATGATATGAAGTATGGTTGTCCTGCAGTATCTCATCCAGATACTTTATTGCTTTGTCATATTCTCCCATCTCCTCTAAATGAGCAACCATTTTTAGCATATTTGTTTCATCCATACTTCCACCACTATTTTTCCAGTTAAGAGTTTCTGCATTAGGGCTTTTTTTGTAGATTCGAGTCCATTTTTCTTGATTATTTCTTTTTGAATCATGGAATAGGCCGAATCAGGTATTTTAGCAATTTCTTCTTGTTCTTTCATAGTTTATCGTTCGGTATATTTTGACAAAATAGTATATCTATCTAAATCTTTTGTTTTAATATACTCAATTCCCATAATATACCTGTTGGTGAACTAAATCTACCATTACCCATTAGGGTAATAATCATTATTTAGATGAGAACGTTTATATAAAAAAGGTATTGCCCTTAACAAAATAAGATAATCTGTTTATTTGCCAAAAATAAATTGGAGGTGACTGATAAAGGCAGGAAGACTGAAAGATGGGCAATGAACAGACAGATAAAAACATAAAAGGTGATAAAATGAAAAATAAAATATTAACTGGATTTTTTTGCATGTGCCTGATGCTATTTGCTACAATCGGCACAGCAGCTGCTGACACTGCAGGAGTGTATTTTGTACCGCAGGCTGGCAGCACAACAATGGGAACAGACACAACAATAGAGCTATGGTTTACAAGTTCTGATGGATCTCAGGCAGCGGAGTTTGAGATAGACCACAACCAGGCAATAGTGGACATAACAAGCTGGGTAGTTGAAGATACAGCATGGATGCTGGAGGCAGTTAACAGGCTTGATGGGGATACAATCAAGTATACAGCTGCAATAAATGTACTTCCAGCAGGCGATACTAAAATCGCAACATTGACCATGCACCCTGAAGCTGTTGGCACATCAGACCTGCAGTTCAACGTTATAGAGATATTAGACAGCACAGGAGCTGCTCTTGATCTAATAACTGAAGTCACTGCAACAGACGGTACCTTTGAGGTAACCAGCCCAGGACCAGGCGTTACAGTGCACCTGAGAGTTGAAGGAGCATCCGGAACAGTTTTTGATGATGAGGTATATGTTGAAGCGCCATACACATGGACTGATCCAGTAACTGGAGACAGCGGAACATGGACAACAAATGTTGCAGGAATCGCAATCGAGAAGCTTAGAAACGAGCCAATCTTTGTTGAATCAGGAGAAGGCACATGGGGATATTTCCTAGATCAGATAGCATGCGACAGGAACCAGGCATGGCCAGGAGATTCATGGACATTCTATCTTAATGATGCACCTGCTTCATGGGGACTTGGAAGCCAGGTTGTAGTGGATGGCGACGAAATAGTTATGGGATTTGGCGAGTTTGCTAATGAATTCACTTCCCTTAACGGAGTACCAGCTGCTGCAGAAGATGGTATTGCATTTACAGTAACATCCAAGTACGGCTACCAGGATGCAATGTGGGTATGGCACTCAGATGAGCTTCTTACAGAAGCAGACGTCTATGTTGATGGAATCCTATACGGCGTAACTGATGCTGTGACAGGAGAGCTTGACATAACTTTGTCAACTGCAGGAACCCACTCAATATATGTGGATGACTCTGCAACTCTTGAGACAATGAAGAGCGAAGTGTATGAGGTTACTGTTTCAGACATGCCAGCTATCGAAGTAAGGCCGTCTGAAAAAATAGCTTACCAGGGACAGACATTTACTGTTGATGTGGATGTCATTCCAGGCGGAGAGGATGCAAAGGCTGTCCAGTTTGAGCTTGGCTTTGACGAAGATGTTCTTGAAGTAAAGAGCATGACTGTTGGCAGCTTTTTTGGCGGCAACACTGTATTTACCGCAGTGAACACATACAGCAACATCGATGGAACTGTTGAGTACGGAGCATCAATTACTGATACAGGCTTTGTAAGCAGCGCTGGAACTGTCATAACACTTGAATTCGAGGTTATAGGAGACCTTGCTGATACAAGCGCGCTTGACATCCATGATTCCATCGTAACAAACAACGATCCAACACCTGCTGACATCAATGCAGAAGAGATTGACGGAAATGTTGTTGTTGCTGGAAATTGCGGACCTAATGCAGTTGCATTCGGAGAGCATGACGGAGTTACAGTAATCAAGTCATACCCTGTGATAAACAATGTTAATCACAAGGCTTACATGACTGGAAGGTACTCCAATGACCCTGAAGGACAAGGCTTATCATACAGCTGGGACTTCGGAGACAGCTCTTCAAAAGCTACTGGAGTAGAAGCAGAACACAAGTACACAGCTCCAAACACAGCAGGATATACAGCAACACTAACAGTGACGGATTCACAGGGACTAGATGATTCCACTACACTAACAGTTGTTGTATGCAAAGCTGGAGACACAAATATCGATGACTCTATTGATATCGTAGATGCTGCACTCATAGGGCAGAGATGGGGAAAGACCGCAAGTGGTTATGACTCATCAGATGCATATACCTATGATACAGGCGCAGACCTTACAAACGATGGAAGCATTGACATTGTGGACATAGGAGAAGTAGGGTTCTACTGGAGCTAAGCTCTTAAATTTTTTTTATTTTTTTTATTTTTATTGTTGAAAGGAAAAGCATTAAATATATTCCAAAAATCCCACTCTACATAAAAATATAAAGGCATGAGATATGAAGAATAATCAATTTTTAATCTGTTCATTGCTGCTAATCATACTTACAGCTTTCTGCAGCATTTCATATTCTGCAGAAGAATATAGGCTCAAACCTAAAGAAGTAATGATTCTTGAGATTGAGATAGATCCATCTGATAAAGAAGTCTACTCTTTCCAGTATGAATTAAGCTTTAATCCTGAAGATATGGAGTTAATATCGCAGGAAGAAGGCATTTTTCTGAAATATGATAATACAAAGACATATGTTATTAATAAAATTGAGAACAGAGAAGGAAAAGCACAGTTTGGCTGTACAAGATTAGGCTCTCAAAAAGGAGTAACAGAAGCAGCAACTGCTGCAATAATAAAGTTTAAGCCAAAAGATACAGAGAAATCTGAAATAATGATAAAGAACATCAAGATAGTGACAGTAAAAGGCAGTGAGCTTGAAGCAAGAGAATTAGGGCCAATAACAAGGCAGGTAATTATAGATGATGAAAGTAAAACAAGCAGCTGCAAAGAAAGGATATCTGTTCCTGATGAGGATGCTTATTATACATATACATTTGAATCTGATGAAGCGCAGAAACAACAGTTAAAGAAAAAACCAGATGAACAGCAGATCTCAAAAAAGGAGAAAGCTGAAAAAACTGCTTCCGCAGATATAACTGTGAAATCCAAAGATGATAATAATCTGATTATAGGAATCAGCATAACTGTGTTGGTAATTGCAATTGGCATAGTTATATTTTATCTTGTAAGAAAGAGATAAGCGCCAGAAAAAATAGGGGGGGCAGATAATATAAATAATATATTTAAGAATGAAAACTATTAAGCCAATCATCCTGCTCTTTTCCATAATACTGCTTTCTTGTTTAGCTTCAGCACTGGAAAAATCTACAATAAGCATCAATCCTCCTGTCACCACAGTTTCGGGTGCAAACAAAGAATTTACAATAGATATAACTATAGACCCTAAAGATTATGAAGTATATGGATTCCAGTACACAATCTATTATGATTCATCTAAATTAGAAGTGATATCACAGGATCCAGGCACATTCCTGAGCAGTGACGGCACCTCCACATATATCATAAATAAGATAACTGAACCTGGAAAAATAGAATATGGGGAAACAAGGCTGAATGTTCAGACAGGAGTAACCCAGCAGGGCTTAGGGGCAGCCATAAGATTTAAGACAAAAGTAAATTCAGGCACTTTATCCCTCGATCTCAGGGATGTTATCAAGATAACATATGTTGATGGGAATTCACTTGAATATTTTGTTCCAGATGAGGAAGATGGAACAATTATTATTGGTGAAAATAATGATATAGAAGCAGCAATAGCAAAAGCATTAAACTACCTCAAGGCTCAGCAGTCCTCAGACGGCAGCTTAGGGGATACAGAATGGGTCATAATGGCAGTTGCCGCTGCCGATGAGAATCCTGATGGATGGAAAAAATGTTCGGACTGTGATTCACTGGTTGATTATCTAAAGAATAATGGAGACAGCTTTGATGCGGTTACAGATCTTGAAAAATATATTCTTGCAATAGCTGCTGCAGACATGAATCCTTACTCTTTTAATGGAAAAGACTATGTTGATGATTTAAAAGATGAATTTGATGGAGAACAAATTGGTAACTCAGACTTACTTAATGATGATTATTGGGGTGTCATAGCACTTATGTCTGCAGGAATAGGGGAAAATGATAATATAATCTCAAAAACTATCCAGCATATCAAAGACAATCAGCAGCCTGATGGCAGTTGGGGAGTTTACATTGGCTCTGGAGGGGATACTGATGATACTGCTGCAGCTATAATGGCCCTGTTAGCAGCAGGAGAAAGTTCCGGCTCGAGCGCTGTTTCTGACGGCTTTGATTTCATAAAATCAATACAGAATACAGACGGAGGCTTTGGAAGCGGTGAATTGGCAGGCGCAGAATCAAATGCAGGAAGCACTACATGGGCAATAAGTGCGCTCTATGCTGCAGAAGAATGTCCTGAATCTTCAACATGGACTAAAAACGGAAATACACCCATAGACTTTCTTCTGGCCCTTCAAAGAGAAGATGGCGGCTTTGACTGGAAGGATGGAATAAGCGGGATGGGATTTACAGAGGAAGCTGTAACATCCTTATCTAAAAAATATTATCCTGTTAAAAAATATGATGATCAAACTGGCATAGACCAATATGTAGTTTATATGAGGATAGAAGGGCAGACAAAAACATTATTTGCAGGAGATATATTCTTTAAAGTTCCATATACTCATAAAGATGACTGGAGCAGTAAAGAAGTTACATGGAACAATCCTTTTGTATCAGCAGCCATCGAAACAGTAGATGACAAGTATGATCTTGACGGCAACAGCATTAATGATGATGAGATCTATACAAAAGACAAATGGGGGGGCTATTTTATACAGATGATAGCAGATGAATGGAATGAAGGCTCCAAAGGCTGGATGTATAGGATAGACTACTATTCTCCTGATATTGGAGCGGATGCATTTGAAATAGATAAAACAACACCTCCTTCAACTCCCCATAATGAGATATTATTGTATTACGGAGACTGGAATACAAAGCCCTTAAGAATTTCCGCAGATAAAGCCAAAGCTGATGTCGGGGAAAAAATAAGAGTTAAAGTAGAATATTATGACGATGAAGACTGGCTCCCGCTAAGCAGTGCAGCTGTAAAGGCAGATAATGAATTTACAACTGATGCCGAAGGCAAGGTAGATATACAATTTGATCATCCTGGCTTGTATGAAATATTCGCAGAAAAAGAAGGATATATCAGGAGCGATAAAGTCAGCATAGAAATTGAGGGTTCTGAAGAAGATTCTGCTGAAATCGATCTTGAAGCTGTAATAGTGCCTGCAATCTCTATATCTGTAACTCCGGATAAGCTGGGCTTTGGAAATATAGGCATTGGACATAATAAAGAGGGAGAGGGGTTCTATATAACCAATAAAGGATGTGTTGATATAGATGTTACAGTTCAGGTGAAAGATGACAGTTCAAGCCTGTTTGAACAAAGCCTCTACCTCCACAATTATTTTTGGAAAGACTTCCATACCATAGTTGACTCTGACGCTGAAGACTGGAGCAATAGAGAAGGGCCTTATAGCACAGAACTTAGAGTTCCAAAGGCCTATTCAGGTATGGGATTGAAAAAAGCCAGCCTTATATTCTGGGCTGAATCTGCAGAATGAGAATAAAAAAAACAATTTCAGCATTATTCCTCTTTTTACTGCTAATTAGCACAGCCATAGATGTATCTGCCTCGGGTATAGGTGTAAATCCAGCAAAATTAGTATTTGAATTAAATGCAGGCCAGGCACTATCCAGGACATTATATGTAATAAATAAAGGAAAAATAACACGGGATTACAAAGTATATGTCGATGATATTATGCATGTATCAATAAATCCTGAAACATTCACCTTAAAACCCGAAGAATACAGGCCTGTAGAAATCGAAGTCTCGCCAAAAAATAGTTTAGAGCATAATACAAAAATCTCAGTAGTTACTGCAGATTCTGATAATCAGTTAGGGGTGGGTGTCGGTATAAAAGTTCCTTTAATTATTAATTTTTTAGAAACAAAGTCAAAAACTCCGCCTATATTCGGATATGTTGTAAGGGAAGTCGGAGAATTCAGCATAGTTCATGCAATGCATACATTACTGGCAGTTTTAATGATAACTGCGTCAGTACTGGCTTTTTTACTGGTCAAGAAGAAAGGAAACAAAAAAAGAAGAGTATAAAAAAGGGGAATAAAAGGCAATGCATTTATCAATTAAGAAAAATAACTTTAAGAATCTTCTCCTGGCCTTATTTATTTTTCTCCTCTTATTATTATCCTATGGATGCTCTGCAAGAATAGTGGTGCTGGAAAACCATGATATGAGCAAAGAAGAGAATATAGATGAAATTATGAAAGAGCCGGAAAAAGCAAGGATAAGAATGATCGCCGCAGCTGATTTTGGCAAAGAGATTGTATTTGATAAAGAACTTTCTGTAATAAAAAAGATATCTGCATTAGATGCCCTGAAACAGGCCGCAGATGTAAAAACCGCTTATAATGGGGGATTTGTAAATGACATAAACAGCATAAGCTCCCAATACACTAAAAGTGAAACTAAAAAAATGGATTGGTTTTATTATATAAACGGGATATCCTCAAATACCGGAGCAGGAGATTATCTATTAAAAGAAGGGGATATCGAAAGGTGGGATTACCATGACTGGAGCTATCAGATGTTTATCCCTGCTATAATAGGAGACTATCCAGAGCCATTCCTGCACGGCGTGAAAGGAAATGTATTCCCGACTATTATTGCATACTGCGATGGGGAATTCAAAGATGAAGCAGAGAGGATCAGAGATACTCTGTCAGGATTTGATGTTACTGATGTGGCAGCCAGATCATGCAGTAGCTTAGCTGAATCAGAAAAGAAAGAATCCAATATCATAATAATAAGCCCTCCTGAAAATGATATGACAGCCGATATAATGAGAAAGTATAAAAAACACGGTTTTTTTGCATATATAGAAAATAAAGAAGCCATTATCCTGAACAAGAAAGGAAAGATTGAAGAAAAAACTGATGGAGCCTTGATGCTGGCATCCCAGAATCCGTGGAATCAAAAAGGCATTGGGGCTTTTGAAAACGTTGTGTGGATAATCACAGGCACTAACAAAGGAGATATAGAATATGCTTCATCAGTCCTTGCGGATTATCCTGAGCAAGTAAGCGGCTATTTTGGAGTTTATGTAAAAAATAAGGAGATTTTCCATCTCCCCAGATAACAAAAATTGACTAATATCCATAAATAAGTTAAATATCCTAAATGGTAGGGAAGGTATAAATGTCCAGCAAGCAAAAACAGGAATTAAAGCTCAGGCAAAAAGAAAAGGAAGAAGATACTAAAGAAAAAGACAAGCAGGAATCGAAAGAAAAACAAAAAACTAAACAAGAGCTTTCCTCTTCTCAAAGGCTGGCTATAAAAGCTGTCCAGAAACAATTGCAGCTCCTGAGGTTAAAAGAGATCCTTTTGCTTCTTGGTTTCACAGTAGGAGCAGCATTAGTAAGAGTTCCTATGCAGATAGTTCCATCTGCCGAGCCATTGACATTCTTTGCTATACTTGCAGGATGGCTTTTTGGCAGAAAAAAAGGCTTTGCAGTCGGCGCTGCATCACTATACATATCTAACTTCTTTGTTTTTGGAGGCCATGGCCCATGGACATTATTCCAGACAATTGGATTTGGGATTGCCGGCTGGCTTGGAGGATTTCTAAGAAAAAAGGCATCATATGGAGAAGTGGTGATGATTACATTAATTGCTACTTTAGCATTTGAGATTATAATGAACTCTGCCACTCCATTTTTTATGGGCCCTTCCTTATTCCTTGCATTTGCTCTTGCTCTGCCGTTCATAATAACACATTTAGTTTCAAACTTTCTTTTTTCTTTGGCACTGCCATCAGCAAAAAAATTTGTAGAGAAAACAGGGGGATTCAATGAAAAAGATATTTGTGTTAATATCCTTAATAAGTATAATATTAATACTAAGTTTAATTGGCTTAAGAAATTCAGAAGAAAAGCCAGCTTATGAAGGAAAAACTACATTAATCATAAAAACAATAGGAGAGACCAGCAGGGAAATTATTGATATTAAAGGCAGGACTGCGCTGGAAATCCTAAAACAAAACCATTCTGTTAAAACTATCCAGGGTTTAACTGCAGGCATGATTAAATGTATTGATGATATCTGCTCTAAAAACAGTTATTGGTGGAAATTCTCAGTGAATGGGGATCTTTCAATAAAATCAGCAGATAAATATTATCCAAAAGATGAAGATATAATCTTTCTAGAATATGGAGAGAGCAGGTGAGAGTGGACTCATCCCGTTATTCGCAGATTAAGCCTGCTTAGTTTCTTATTCAGGGCAACAGCTACATTAAGCAGCGCTTTCTCAACTATTTTAATATTGTCTGCGAAAACAACAATAAGAATATCACCATCGGAATAATCAAAAAGAAGGTCTAGTTCAGATGTATTGATTAAATCCTGCTCGCATTGCGGCATGAACAGCTTCTTGTCAAACTTAAACAATAATGCAACTTCTGCTCCTGTTCTTATAGCAATATCCCTTACTTTATAGGTTATCCTGCTTTTTGAATTCTTCACTACCAATGCTGCACTTTTCAAACCTTTGAAAAAGCCTAACTTAGCATTCTTTATTTCCGAGATCTCATTTCTGATCTCATTTCTTAATCTCCTGCCTTTTCTTGTAAGAAAATGGCCTTTTCTGGATGAATCCATGATAGCTTTTTCCTTAAGTAAGTTCAATATCCCCTTGACAGAACCCTCTCCCAGCCCAGTAGTATGGCAAAGTTCTTTTCTGGGTTTTTCCCCATCTATACTAAGAAAAACCCTGATTATATCCAAGGCATCATAATTACATTTATTTCCTACCATTTAAAACAAAAAATTATTTAAACTATTTATGCTTTTCTGTTGGATATTATATCCAATAGACAGAAGCCAAAGCAGAAGAAAAATGAAGAATAGAAACATGAAGAAAGTTGGTGAGTTATAATGATCTCAGTTTTAAACCAACAGGAAACAATAATCTTTCCAGGAAAATCTGGATCATTTTTGCCTGGATTTATACCCCAACAAAGGATTATATTTGATGGTGCTGGCTTTGACAGGCAGCCAGTAGAAGAATTGAAAGAGCATCCAGAAGCAGCCTTACCTCCAAAAAAAATAGAAGATTCTTTTTACCTTTGTGATTTACTATTGAAAGAAAGCCAGGCAGATGGTATTGGCGGTAAGGTCATAAGGGCTGCTTATTATGATAGAGATAGTGCTGATTATCCTAGACTGATTCCAAATTCGCAAACTGATTATTTGTTCATATCAGATGTTCAGCCCCAAAATCAGGCAGATAAGGATATATCTATCTTCAGGCAGCAGTCTACATTAAAGAATATCAATTTAGAGAATCATTCTTCCATGTTAGTTTATGTTTCATATATGGGCAGCCTGCAAAACACTATCACCTATAATCAGGAGCTAAGTTATTCAGAATATTCTATTGAACAGCCTGGGACATTTTTCTATTCTGAAAAAGCAGTTTACGAATTAGATGCTGCAAGATTCCAGAATCCCCTGTTTGATCATATTGAGATATATGATCTATCGGCACCTGTTATAATCCCTGAGCAGACTGGCAGCTACTCAGAGCATGATTACACCCATGCTGAAAGAATCACCCCATTAAATACTGCAAATCCTTTTTATTTACCAGATAAAACAGCTATTACCTCAGCAACTCAATATAGATCAGACATACAAGGAAATGAAGTTTCTTCACTTATTTTTCTAAATAGAGATGATACAAAGAAAATAGGTTATCAAATTCCAGATGACATTCTCTTAGATTTACCTGGCGAACCAATAAATGAGAAATCAGATTCAGGAAAACCAGAAATGGGAAACAATTCAAGTTATATAAAAAATTATCAAAAATCAGAATTGCCAGATGAATCGACACATTTACCGGATAATATCTCAGAATTTGATTCAGACAAAGCAAAAAACACTTCAGCAATTGAAAATACCATAAGCAGATACTCACCTATAAATCAATTAATAACTGATTTGAATAAAGATCACATTCTTACATCCGGAAAGTACCTATTTGATACAGCGCATAATAAACATGAGATTCTTAGCAGGAGTTTAGCAAATTTAGAGATTAAAGATATTACTTCAGTAAGATTAGAATATACTGTCAGAGATGCTTTTGTGTCTAATATACTCAAGACTCCGGATTTGAAAACAACTGTTGAGACTGAAGAAACAGAATTAGATTATGGCATTACCAAGGATTTGACAGAAGGCATTACTCAAAAAATTGAATCTTATAAGGGAGACTCAGATACTAATCACAGTTTAGAGCTAAAAGTGAAAGACAGCTGGAATAGAGAAAATGCTGGATTAGATGATGTGCCATATAAAAAAGAAGAAGTGAGGGTTTCACAGGAATGCCAGATTGCGTCAGAATGCTTTGCAGAAATAATGGATTGGATGGATGGAAAGGAAGACTCTTCAAATTTTACTAAAAAAGAGCTTGAATCACTTTCAGAATGTTATGCTGAGCAGATCCGGGATATCAGAGAATCAAGAGAGATAATCAGACAAAGGAAGGAAGGAGACTATAGCAATCTTGTGCATAAGGAAGGTGTTATGCTTAGAGATTATATAAGGAATGGCGAAATACAAGAAGGTTTCAAGCTTGTAGACAGGTTCATGGTTAGTGATGTAGATACAATGGATTATATTATCAATGCATATGATTCAAAGGAAGGCAAGATGGTTGATGTAAATGTAAGGAGTGATAGTGTGAATGCTGTGATAGACAGAATGGCAAAGGGAACTGTGTTGTGGGAATCGCAGGAATTTGTGTTTGAAGGCAAAAAGATAAGGGGGGAATATATAAGTGATATTCTTGAAGTAATGCCGCAGGCCAGGAAAGAGTTAGGAGATAAGGATGAGTATGGAATGAGGCTTAGCGGCATCATTATACTGATAAATGGAAAAGAGCCAGGCAGAGGCACAATACCACTACATGATTATATTGTGAAACCGGGTGATTTGATAGAAATTATCTATAAGAACGATGCAGCAAGATATGATGAAGATTTAGTGCTTAGAAAAGTTGCTTGAAATTTCTCTTATAACACTATCGAATAATAACAAATTTTATATAAAATAAGCTGTTTTTAGGTATTATGAGGAGAGTATTTGCATTATTTGTATGTATATTGATATTTCTTCCTAGTCTGAATTATGCACTAAATCTTGATACTAACATATATATAGAAACAGAAGACAGGGGGAAAGATTTTGGAGACATAAAGGCTGAGCCAGGGGATTTTATAGAGGCTTTCATATATATAGAGAACGAAAACCAGGACAGGGATGATGGCAGCCAGGAGATAGATGATATTGCTGTTACTTTAACTATTGAAGAGATTGATGAAGGGAGTGATATAGAAGGAGAGTATGATGATTTTGACCTTAAGCCAAGAAAAAAGGAAACATTGCCATTCAGCTTTAATATACCTTTAAGGGTTGAGGACAGGAAATATCCTATAAATATTGAGATTGAAGCAACTGAAGATAATGTTGATTTCACGACAAATGAGGAATTCTTCGTAGATGTTAATAAAGAAAGACATAATTTATATTTCAGTAAGCTTTCTTTTTTACCTGATAAAATAGGCTACAAAGGGGTTTCCTACCTTGAAATCGAATTATATAATATCGGGACTGAAGAGGAAGATATCACAATAACGGTTAAGAATGAGGAGATAGGCTTTTCACTGCAAAGAAATTTTCAATTAGAGGAATATCCCGGAGAGGATATCTACGAAAACAGGATTCCTGTTAAAATGGAGCCTGATGCAGAATCAGGAAGATATACATTTGAGTTTTTAGTCAGTTATGATAATGGAAATCTATTGCTGAATAAGTTAGTTTATCTTGATGTGGAATGCAGGGATAAGGAAATTAGTGAAGAGCTGGCAGAAGGAAAAGAAACTGAACATGAGGATGGAGGGGATATTGAAATAAATACTATGCCAGATGATAGCCCTAGAACTGAATCCCAGCAGATTGTGGTCAAAAGCGATAATAAATTATTAGTTACCCTCATCATACTAGCTGGAATATTGATATTAATGATAATTCCCATATTGATCCTAAAAAGGAGATAAATATTTACTTCAAAGTAGTTACAAAACAAAAGATTTATAAACGAATGTTTGTTTTTCTAATGTATGATTAATAAGGAAGTATTAACTAAATTAAAGGATTCAATAAAATTGAATGTATATGAGGTTAAAATATGGACTTCATTATTAGCCAGGGGAATATCCTCTGCTGGTGAACTGGCAGATATTTCTGGTGTGCCAAGATCAAGATGCTATGATGTTCTAGAAAGCCTTGAAAAAAAAGGTTTTGTTTTCATGAAAATAGGCAAGCCAATAAAGTATATAGCAGTTGCTCCAGAAGAAGTGCTCGAAACAATAAAAAAGGAGACAAGAATTGAGGAAAACAGGCTTTTGGCTTTAATGGACTCAATAAAAGAAACAGATGCATTTGGTGAGCTCCAGAAACTTTACACCAATGGAATAAATTATGTCAATAGTGATGAAATATCAACCTCGATAAAAGGAAGGAATAACATCAATGTATTTCTAAAAGAAATTTTTGGGAAAGCAACAAAAAATATAACAATCCATACAACAGAAAAGGGCTTAAAAAGAAAGATGAAGGTGCTGAAGAAAGCATATTCAAAGAAAGTCAATGTTTCTGTTCATGCTCCTGTTGATAAATTAGATGCTATGGATGAGAATATAGTATTTAATAAGAGTGATAAAGGCTTAAGGCTTGTAAATGTCGATGATGAATTACTATTGTTCACATCACATGAAGAAGTTGATCCTGAACATGAATTGGCTATATGGATAAAGAGCAAGTTTGTGATTGATGCTATCAATGGTTTTATTGAGTGATTCGAAATCGGGAGTGTAAATAATTTTGTTGAAA
>JAGLMD010000046.1 GCA_023140175.1 Nanobdellota archaeon
AATATCAATGAAGAAAGCAGCTTAGTGGTAAATTGCTGACAAGCTTTAAATATAATCCTTAATTTCTATCTTATATGAAATTCGCCCATCTAGCAGACTGTCATATTGGCTCATGGCGCGATCCATTGCTTACTGATTTGAACACCATAGCCTTTGGAAAAGCAATAGATATGTGTATAGAAAAAAATGTAGATTTTATAGTTATTTCAGGAGATCTCTTCAATACCTCGCTTCCTTCAATAGATAAGTTAAAAGAAGCAGTCAGGAAATTAAAAGAAGCTAAAGACAATAATATTCCTATTTATATGATAGCAGGCTCTCATGATTTTTCCCCTTCTGGAAAGACAATGCTTGATGTACTGGAAAACGCAGGTTTGGCTGTCAATGTGGCAAAAGGCGAGATAAAAGAAGATAAACTATCATTGAACTTCACAATAGACAAAAAGACAGGAGCAAAGATTACAGGTTTATTAGGAAAAAGAGGGGGCCTGGAAAGGGATTATTATGAAAATCTCATTAGAGATAACCTGGAATCAGAATCAGGTTACAAAATCTTTCTGTTTCACACTCTCTTGACAGAGCTAAAGCCAAAAAGCCTGGAAAAAGTTGATTCACAGCCTCTTTCTCTTCTGCCAAAAAATTTTGATTACTATGCCGGCGGCCACCCGCATTTTGTATTCTCTGAAAAAATAGATGATTATGGTATTATCTCCTATCCTGGCCCATTATTTCCAAATAATTTCAAAGAATTGGAAGAATTGCATAACGGTGGATTTTTTATTGTTGAAAACAACAGCACAACCCATATCCCTATAAAAATATACGATGTGGAAAACATCTCAATTGACTGCGAACATAAAACACCAGAAGAAGTAGAACATTCTCTTAAATCAGAGATTGAAAAAAGGGAAATAAAAGATAAAATCATAACTTTAAGAATTTCAGGCACTCTTGAATCAGGCAAGCCATCTGATATAAATTTCAAAGATATTTATAGTTTACTAAAAGAAAAGGGTGCATATACTATCTTAAAAAATTCTTCAGCCTTAACATCAAAAGAATTTGAAGATATTAAAGTAGAGATGTCTAACACTCAGGAACTTGAAGATAAGCTGATTAAAGAGCAGATAGCTAAAGATGATATAGAAGGAATTGATGCAGTAGATTTAACAAAGAAACTTTTGAAAGTTCTGGATTCTTCAAAGCAGGAAGGCGAAAGAGTATATGATTTTGAGAAAAGGATTAAGGAAGATGTTGATAAATTAACCCAATAACTTCTTCAGCACTTCCATAACAACACCTGGCCTTGCCTTTCCTCTCGATTTCTTCATAACCAGCCCAACAACAAAATTCAAAGCCTTCTCCTTTCCTGCTTTGTACTCTTCAATAGCTTTAGGCGCTTCCTTAATAGCTTCTTCACAGAACTTCTCTATCTTTTCAACATCTGCCACAACTTCCAATCCTTCTTTCTTGACATATGAAGCAACATCAAACACCATTACACACAACTTTTCAATTAATCTCTGCCCAACTTTCTCTGTTATCTTTCCATCCTGTATTAATTTCAACAAAGCGATCATATGCTCAGCCTTTATACCGCTCTCTTCCAGGCTTTTCTTATTATAATGCAATACTCTGGGCAACTCTCTCCTAATCCATTTAGAAGCTAAACTATGATCCACCTTTTTGATAACTGCTTCATAAATATCTGCCAATTTTTTATCCTTTGCCAGGACATTTGCAGTTGTCTCTTCAATTCCATGCTCATCCAGAAACTTCTTCAATTTTGCATCAGCAAGCTCAGGCATCTCTTTCTCCATATCTTTGATCCAATCCTTCCCAATCTCAGTAACAACCAAATCAGGGTCTATAATATAACCATAATCTTCCTCACTTTCCTTTGCTCTCATAGGGAATGTAATTCCTTTCTCAGAATCCCAGCCCCTGGTTTCAACAATAAATTTCCTTCCTTCCTTGACATCATGCTTCTGCCTTTCAATCTCATAATTCAGTGCTCTTTCTATCTCCTTAAATCCAGTTATATTTTTTATCTCAGCCCTCACATAACCGCTTTCTTTTACAGAAATATTAGCATCAGCTTTTATAATGCATTTATTAATATCAAATATTTCCAGGTATTCTAAGATAGTAATCAGTTGTTTCATAAAATCTCTTGCTTCATCCGCACTTGTGATATCTGGATCAGTAACGACCTCAACCAAAGGATTTCCACTTCTATTATAATCAACAAGAACACTGGGACTTTTCTGCATATCTCCTATATGCACAAGAGCAGCAGGATCTTCTTCCATATGGGCCCTTTTCAGCTTTACCCTCTTGCCAGAACTTAACTTAAGCTCCCCCCCATTACCAAGAGGAATCTCATACTGCGTAATCTGATAATTCTTTGCCATGTCTGGATAGAAATATGATTTTCTGGAAAAGATTAGCTTAGGAGATATATCACATTTTAGTGCAATGCAAAGCTTAAGTGCATACTCTACTGCTTTCTTATTTAGCACAGGCTTGCTTCCAGGCAATCCTAAGCAGACAGGACAGCACCTTGAATTAGGTTCTTCTCCATCAACAACTTCTCTTGGACATGAACAAAATAGCTTTGTCTTTGTATTTAATTCTACATGGATCTCAAGACCGATAACAACATCCGATGTAAACTTATCTTCGCTCATCTTTTCAATTCCTTCCCAATCTGAAATAATTTGCCCTCATCAAAATGATTTCCAATAACCATTAAACCAATAGGCATCTTTTCCTTAAATCCAACAGGAATATTCATATGAGGCAATCCTGCTAAATTAGGTCCAACAGTTAAAATATCCATCATATAATTCTCTAAAGGAGTCATTTTTTCAATCTCAGAAAACTTAGGTGCAATAACAGGCATAGTCGGAGAAATTAAGACATCAAACCTCTCAAACATTTTTTTATATTCTTCAATCAGCTTAGTCCTTACTTTCAGGGATTTGATATAATAAGCATCTCTAAAACCACTCATCCTTGCAAATGTTCCGATAATTATTCTTCTCTTAGCCTCTACCCCAAAATTCGCACTCCGGACTTTTGAAAAATACTCATTAAATCCTCCTTCTAATTTTTCGTGCTTTCCATATCTCATTCCACAAAACTTTGCAAGATTTGTCGATGCTTCGCTCATAGCGATTATATAATAAGCAGCCAGGCTATATTTTGCATTAAGCGGCAAAGAAACTTCCTCAACTTTAGCACCTTTTTCTTCAAGCTCTTTTACCTTTTCATTAATCTTCTTCTTTACTTCCTCATCTACTCCTTCTCCAAAAGCTTCCTTTATCAGTCCTATTTTCATTCCTTTGATATCCCTCTTCAAATATTGGCTATAATCTTCTTTATCTCTCTTCACAGAAGTAGAGTCTCTCTCATCATATCCTGCAATCACACTTAAAGCCAGGGCAATATCCTCAACATTCTTAGCCATAGGTCCTATCTTATCTAGGCTATTTGCATAATCCATCAATCCATATCTAGAAACTAACCCATAAGTAGGGCATAACCCATATACTCCGCAAAAAGAAGCAGGACAGACTATGCTTCCACCTGTGCTTTCAGCAATTGAAATATGTTTAAACAAAGCTTTCTGTGTTATCCCGGCACTCCCACCAGAACTTCCACCACAACACCTTTCCCTATCAAACGGATTCAAAGGAATCTTCATATCAACTCCCACATTTTTAGAAAAGCTCCCAAAGCCAAATTCATCTTGGGCTGTCTTGCCAATTATTATTCCACCCTCTTTCTTAATCTTCTCCGCAACACCAGCATCAAACACAGGTTTATAACCAGAAAGTATCTTAGATCCTGCTCTAGATTCCATATCTTTGACAACAATACAATCTTTTATAGAAACAAAATATCCAGAAAGCTTTCCTTTGACCAAATGCTCTTCCAAATCCTTTGGAATCTCATTAAAATAATTATATTCTTTATTTATTTCTCCAACTTCCTTTATGATTTTCTCGCTCATTTGAGATATGCTTTAATTATTTTAACATCCTCAACTGGTTTATCTCCTAATCCAGCTTTTACATTGCCAATTTTATCAATAACATCCATGCCAGAAACAACCTTTCCAAAAGCAGGATGTTTACTTGCTTCTGGTGGCTTATCCCAATCAAGATATGTGTTGTCTACAAGATTGATGAAGAACTGGCTTGAACCAGTATTTGGCCCTCTGTTAGCCATTGAAATAGTCCCTCTTGCATTGGTGCTTCCGTCTACAAACTCATCTTCAATAGAAGGGATGCTTGGATCGCCCATTCCAGTTCCTGTCGGATCTCCTCCTTGTATCATAAAATTTGTAATCACTCTGTGAAATATTATTCCATTATAGGTTCCATCTTGAACAAGCTTTTTGAAGTTTCCAGTTGTAATCGGCATATTGTCAGCAAGCTCGATTTCAATATTTCCCATACTTGTTTCTAAAACAACAATATTATCTCCCATTTTCTTTTCTCCTCCATTGCTGCTGCATGCAGTTATTAAAAACATAGAAATAATGGCTAAAGTTATTGCTTTCATCTTATATCGCCCTCGGTCCTTTGAAATAATTGTCTTTCTTATGCTCTGTATTTTTTAGAGCATCCTCAACACTTAAACATTCTCCAACCTTATCTTCTCTTAAAGCATTTTTCACTTCAACAGGCTGGATACTCATCTTTGTATTCTCTGTATCAACCTCATCAATCTTTGAAAATGCATCAAGAATTTCCTTCAGCTCAGCTGTAAATTTATTTACTTCATTTCCAGTCAGCCTTAATCTGGCTACCTGTGCTACTTTCTTAACAACATCCTTTGTGATTTCCATAACCAAAAGAATAAGAGGATTGTTTATTAATTTTATTGTTTATTCTAGAATTCATGCAATATAACCATTGTTTGTGTTTTTTCAACTCCCCCAATATTCCTTAAGTATTTGGTAATAAATTCATCCATCTCATCAATATCCTTTACCCTTATTTTAATAATTATTTCTGTTCCTCCTGCATTAATTCAATTGCAGTTTTTTCAATGAGTTCGTCTTCTGTGTATTCCTTGGTCATTTTGAATTATCTGCCATTAAATTTTAAATGTATAAACCCAGTTCTGCTTATCTTCTGGAACAATCTTCTTAACATTATCTTCCAGTTCTTTTGGTTTTGGTGCACTTGCAATAATGGCTTCATCAAGAACTGCGAAATAGCCTTTTATTTTGTGCTTTTTTAGGCTTTTTTTCATAGGCTTAGCAGCATTCTTTGCCCATTCCTGATAGTAAACTGCTTCAAGCTCATCAGAGCTTCTCCTTAATCTATTGATTTCATCCCAGTATCGGTTCATTTTTTCTACTGAACCCATATAAAACCTTAACATATCTTCATCTGATGCTGTTTTCTTTTCAACAGGAGCATTCAAGGCTGGTTATTACCCCATATTTTTGGATTGCTTCTCCAAGATTAATTTTAAGTGAACTTTTTATTCCCCTTCCAAAATGAATATTATATGGCATAAATATCCCTTCATAAGTAATTTTACCTTTAAAAGGAAGGAAGGTAATATTTATCATAATTGGGGGGTGCCCATCAAACATGTCTTCAAATGAGTCAGTGATGCCTAAAACTCCGTATGCCTTGCCTTCTTTTTCATCAAAGAAAATTGAATGCTCTTTTGTGTGTTTTGCAAGCATAAGTTCTCCTTTCTTGAATTTCTTCCATGAAGATACAATACTTAGCTCTTCAGAACTGAAATTCTCTGGATTCGCATTAACAAACTCATCAAATATCTCTGGGTTTTTATAGATATTCTTCCTCAATGGGGCAGTTTCATTTATGTCTACATGGAATAATTCTTCTTTTGAGCTGATATTCTTTACAACATTAAACTTCTTGTTTGCATAAAACAATAAGGCATGCATTAGTTTGTAAAACAGTTTTACATCTTCTTCTGATAGTTTGCTCATGCTTTCACCCTAATCATCTTCTTTGTTTTTTTAATACATTGTTTAGTGGTATGTTCCAAAATGGAACTGACCTCAATGTTATTTGACTCAAGCCAATCAGGATGATTCTCATTAAGAAATGAGCTATCTTTTTGAACTATTTCCATTTTGGAAACAGTTGAATCTTTATCTAATTCTCCTTCTAAAAAAATATTTTCTAAGTGTTTTGAAATAGCAGGAATGCCTACCCCAAAGAGTTCTGCCATCCTGTTTTGATTTAGCCAAACAGTTTCATTATGTAAAAAAATTTCTACTCTAACATCGCCATTAGGAGAGTTATACAATAAGAAATCAGTAATTTCATCATTAATAGATAGTTTTTTTGTCATATTAAATAACCCAAAAAAAATATTTTAATTCAAATTCATAAAAATAATTTTTACCATCATTTGCAGTATGTCGGAAATTCCGGCACACTGATTTTTCATCTAACTCCCCTGATTTAAATATCTCTTTTAGATATTCAGTTATAGTGCTTCTTCCTTTATCAAAAAGCTTGGCAATCATCTTTTGAGACAGCCAGGCAGTTTTATCAGCATATTTCACTTCAATAGATTCTTCTTTAGATTGAGACTAAAATATTAGAAATTCTGCTGTTGAATTTCTTATTGTTAGATCTTTATTCATTTTAACTCCTTTTTCTTTTTTAGATTAAGATAATTCTTCTTACTCACAACTTTATCTCCAGTCTTTTGCTCAAGCTTTTTTCTTGCATCGCCTGCTATCTTTCCACCTTCTTTAGCTGCAAGAGTATTTTCTCCGAAACCTTGTGCATCTTTCTTTTTTGCTATCTCTGTTGTTGAAGCCTCTCCAAGCATGTTGAAGATAAGCTCAAGGTCAGTCATATGGTCCCTAAGGTTCTGGTTCTTGAATTTTGGATCCATGTCCTTGATTTTCTTATGATCTTTAATTCCTACTCCAAAAGTGGCTTTTGATATCTCGTTGGTAAGGATTGCATATTCTCTTTTTTCTTCAATCCCTCTTTTGTTCCATTCTTCAGTCAAAGCCTGCCTTACGGCAATCCCTCTTAACCTTTTATCAATCCAGTCTTTTGGGTATCCTTTTAGTTCGTAGTATTCCTTCGCCCTGTCTTGAGCAAGCTCAGGATTTTCTATCTCCTGTATCCTTTCATAGCCAGCTTTAGCCAGCCATTGCTTAAAAGGCTCTGCTTTCTTTGATGGTATTGACTGGATAAGCCTGAATAATTCTTCAGTATCAGCGGCATCAGTAAGCCGCATCTTGCCATCTTGAGAGGGCATTTTCAAAGCGTTACAATTTGTAACGGTTTCATTGCCTTCGTCTTTCAGCCTTTTTTTTAAGACTCTCCAATATGTTTGAGGGTTATCACTTTCAGTCAATACTGCAACAATATCCACAATCGCAAAATACCATCTATCCTTATACCAGACTCTTCTAATCTTCTTATCCTGAAATACAACCAACGCATTCTTTTTATCCATCTTTAAGCACCTTTTTTTAGAGATCACTAATGATTCGTCTTTCATGCTTCCACCTCAGGAACTTGGATATCTAAATTTGAAACATCAACTTGACCTGAAATAAGCTTTGGGAGAAGTAAGTCTCTTGTTTTTGATAGGTTTTGATTTTTAAACAATAAAATTTCAATCTCGTTATCCAAAGACATAATTACTTCATTAAAACTAACATCTAAATTATTATTAGGAATCAAAAGCCCAATTTTATAAACATCTTCCTTTGTTACTGAGTTAAAAATGGTACCGCCCCCTAATGTATTCTCAATTGAAAACAACTTTTTCATCTGATAGAATAAAAAAGATTGTAATGAGTTCTTATGTCTAATAGCTGTCAATCCTCTTCCCATTATCATTTTGGAATTTGCAATATTTAATCTTCCTACAGGTGCCCTGACACTAAACAAAATGTCGTCTTTATTTGCGATTCTTTTATCAACTGTACAATATAATTTATGAGTTGGAAAACGACTCCCAAAATTTGTAACGCCTTGATGAAATGGTAAGCCATCTCCATTTTCATTATAAAATTTTGATTTTGGAGATTGTCCCATGGTGAAATCACAAACATCCCCAAGTTTCTTAACTTCCCATCCTTCAGGAATCTTTCCAAGCTCAGAATCAACCATTCTTACATTTTCATGCTCTGGAAACTTAAACTTAACAAACCATTCATCATAAATCAATTTAGCAGTCTTTTCAAGAATAGCAATTCTTTTTGTGTTATTTTCTATTAAGTCGTCGTAGTTGGAGGGGGTTGTAGAGATTTTTTGAATTTTTCTTCTTGAGCCACTGCTTTTTTCTGAAAATTCCTTTTCCTTTTTTGTAAATTTTGCATCAGCATGCCTTAAGAAAATTAATCCTAAAACAGGAGTTGAATATTCGGCAGCGCTTAATTTGGAATTAGCTCTAAGTTTATTTGCTACATCCCATGATCTCTTTTCTGTTTCTCCGTTTGTCACTTTTCTTCCCCCTCAATCATCTTCTTATCCTTAAAATGTATCTCTTCAGCATTCTTCTTAGTAACAACTTTTTCTCCAAGCTGAGATTCCAATTTGTCTTTTGCAATCTTTGCCACAGAACCTCCCCCTTTAGCAATACCTTTACTTTCACTAAATGTTTTAGGATCTTTTTTCCCAGATAATTCTTTTGTAGAAACTTCTGCAAGCATATTAAGGACTAATTCAAGATTAGTCATACTATCTCTTAAATTTTCTTTTTTAAGTCCTTTAAACTGTTTATAATCTTTGATTGTTTTCCCAGGCCATGCTTTAGTTATCTCATTTGTTAAAATTGCAAAATCTTTTTTCTTATCAATTCCAACACGATTCCATTCATCAGTTAACTCCTTTCGAACTTCAATGGTCTTTAATCGTTGATTTATCCAGTCTTTAGAATATCCTTTTTGTAAATATGTCTTCATAGCCCTATCAATAGTTAACTCTGGATCAGACATTTCATCTATCCTTTCATTACCTGCCTTTGCAAGCCACATCTTAAATGGTTCTGCTTTTTTAGAAGGTATTGACTGAATTAAGCGAAGTAACTGTTCAGTATCAGCTACATCAGTATTGTAAAATTTGCCATCAGATGATTCTAATTTCAGTTGACTACAATTTGTAGCCAACTGGCTACCTTCAGCTTTTAGGCGGGTTTTAAGGACACTCCAATATTTTCTAGGATTAGAACTTTCAGTAAGTATAGCAATAATATCTATTATAGAAAAATACCATTTTTCTTTATCAGGATCCCATTTGACACGAACTTTTTTATCTTCAAATAGTTTTATTGCATTATTCATCTCAAATCTCCTTTTTCTTAGATAATGATAATCTGTAACCTACTTCTTTATTTGTTAAATTTATAATTTCTTCATCAAT
This sequence comes from Nanobdellota archaeon, assembly GCA_023140175.1. Taxonomy (GTDB): domain Archaea; phylum Nanobdellota; class Nanobdellia; order Woesearchaeales; family WJIZ01; genus WJIZ01. Next base: position 9,399 of record JAGLMD010000046.1, read on the forward strand.
ATCATTCTTTAATATTTTTGGATTCAATTTAAAATAATTCAGGCTGGATAATTCATCATATAGTCCTTTACTTTTTATTAAATTCACTAATTCTGCTTTATCCTCTGGATAAACAACTTTGTCATAAGGTTTTACAGATGCTTTTTTATTGCTTCCAAAAACAACATCAACTTCTTTCTGTTTAGCAAATTTAATCAAATTCTCTTTAAGTTCTTTTTTTTGCTTCTTGATTTCTTTTTCCTTAGCATCAAGTTCAGAATATTCATCAACTAATTTAACACCATCATCTTCCTTAAATTCTTCAACTGTTTTTTCTTCAATCTCAAGTTCATGCTTAAAAGAAGGGCATAGTTGTTTAAAGACACAATAATCACAAAGAGCAGTTATATTAGTTGGGTGCTCCTTGCATTCTTCAATCTCTTTGATTCGTGAAACGACTTCCTGTTGTAATTTTTTAAGCTGTTCATCTGTCCTTTCAGAAACAGCTTCTTTATTGAAAGCAAGCATATGCCATTTCAACACAACTTTAGAAGCATCTTTGAACTTATTTTTAACCCATAGTGAATATAACGCAAGCTGCCTGTCTTCATCAGCTTCTTCCTGGTCTTTCATTCTAGAATTGGTTTTATAATCGCATACATAATACACCCCCTCCTTAAAACCAAACTTATCAATCCTAACATGCCATTGATTGCCATCTGGAAGAGTCATCCTGTCCCGGGTTTCAAGACCTAAAATTGTCATGTCATCAAAAGGAGCATAGTTATCATAATAATCAGAGACATATTTCTCACCCATCAAACGATAATTTTCAGAAGTCAAGCCATCTTTAACAATCAGAATCTCGTCAGTCCATTCTTTAGTCCATAATTCATTATAGAATTTTGATAATTCTTCTTTAGAATTTTTTTTCTGAAAGCCCAGATTTTTATACAACTTTTCCAAAGTCTGATGAACCATATCCCCCATAAAAGCTTCAACTGTTGTAGGAACATCAACTTTCACTCTATCAATATACTGCAATTTATATTTATACTTGCATTGTTCAAATGTACTAATTCTTGAATGGCTGTAGCATGTCATTTTTCCTGATTCAATAGATTCTCCATACACTTCTCAAATTGTCTAGAGACTATCCAGCCTTCTTTCTTACAATACTCCCTAAATCTGTCATAAAGTTCAATATTGACTTTTAAAGTGATGTTTTTTGTTTTCATTTCATCCCACCAAATAGTAAATATCTACACATATTAATAAATGTTGCTAAAACCTCCCTCCTTTAACTAGACAAGCCTTTGGCCTTGATGAAAAGAATTCCCTTAATATATAAACGAATTATACCCTTTTTTTAGGTTTTAAGTGCTCAGCATAAACATTTTTCAAACTCATAGTGCAATTTTTCGTAGCTGCTTAGAAAAGATTACTTCCTGCCTCTTTTTATATAAATTATTTTTTTATTCTAGAATTCATGCAATATGACCATTGTCTGTGTTTTTTCAACTCCTTCAATATTTCTTAAGTATTTGGTAACAAATTCATCCATCTCATCAATATCCTTTACCATTATTTTAATAATTATGTCTGTTCCTCCTGTAACCATTGCAGTCTCTTCAACCAGTTCATGCATTCTTATTTTCTTAGCTAATTCATGTTGAGAAATCTTCATAGCCTTAAGTAATTTATAATCAACTGTTATAAGGATATAAGCTGCCAATTCTTTTCCTAACTTTTTATTATCTAATAAAGCAGTATAACTTTTTATTATTCCCTCTTTTTCTAGTTTCTTTATTCTATGATGTACTGTGGTGATAGGTATTAATATTTTTTTGCTTATCTGCTGAGTACTTAATTTTGCATTCTCTTTTAAGCAATTTAATATCTTTATATCCTTTTTATCAATCATAATTGAATAAATATTCCATTTTTTATATAAATTTTGTTATTTATTGCAATATTTTCAATATTTATTGCATATATTTTAAAAAATATAGTCTCTTTTACTAACTCATGATAATAAAAATATTCACAGCAGGAGGAACCATAGATAAGGATTATGCCTCTAAAGCAGGGGTTTATAATTTTGAAATTTCAGAACCAGCTATTAAAAGAATTTTAAATAATGCCAATCCTGATTTTCAGTTTGAAGTAGCTTCTCTTTTTAAAAAAGACAGCCTGGATATGACCATGGAAGATAGGCAGGTTATTTATGATGCCTGCAGGAATGAATCTACTAATAAAATAATCATAACACATGGAACAGATACTATGATAGAAACTGCTAAAAAACTTAACAGTATTAAAAATAAAGTTATTATTCTGGTAGGCTCATCCAGGCCGGCAAAGTTTTCAGATTCAGATGCTCCTTTTAATATTGGAACGGCGATAGGTGCAATTAATATTATTAATAAGGGAGTTTATATATCGATGAATGGCAAAATCCAGTCTTGGAATAATGTTAGAAAAAATAGCGAAACTGGTAAATTCGAAGAGATAAAATAATCAACGAAAAGTTATTAAACTTAATATACAAATGCCTTCTCATGACAATACAGATATTCATAACTGGCGGACCATAGATAAAGAATATGATAAGATTAATGGTAAGCTAATATTAAAAAAATCCCATATCCCGGAAATGTTGAAAGTATCGGATTCTACTCTAAAATTTAAATTAGAAAAAATTATGCTTAAAGACAGCCTTAACATAGATAAGAAAGATAGGTTAAATATCTTGAAGGAATGTAAAGCCTGCAAAGAAGATAAAATTGTAATATCTCATGGGACCGATACTATAGCAGAAACAGCTAAAATCCTTGGCAAAAATATCAAAGATAA
>JAGLMD010000047.1 GCA_023140175.1 Nanobdellota archaeon
ATTCCTTTATTGAAGATATTGCAGCAGACTACTTTACGAAAAATCCGTACAAAAAGCCAATTATTGGAAATATGAACTCACTAAAGAAAGCAAAACCAGATTCACTTCGTGATTTTTATAGAAAATATTATATTCCAAATAACTGCTTTTTGGTTGCTGCAGGTGATATTAAAGGAAATGAACTTAATGAAGTTATTGAGAAGTATTTTTGTAAATGGAAACCATCGAAATTAAAAGAGCGAAAGAGGATAAGCAATCACTTTCCTACTAAACCAGAGATCAAGTATTTATCAAAAGATATATCCAGTAATATGCTTGCTTTTGTTATACCAGATCTGGCGGAAACTGATCCGGATGCATATCCGCTTTCTTTGGTTACAAAAGCATTTGCAATTGGCAAGAATTCACGATTGTACACCAGGTTGTTCACACAAGAAAAACTCATTGATAATGTACATGTTCATTCACTCAGTGGAATTAATGACGGAGCTTCTGTGATAGTAATTATGCCAAAAAGAAAAGCTGATCTAACGAAGATAAGTAAGATATTCCTGGAGGAGCTTAAGCAGTTTTTCTTGCATGGATTAAGTGATATTGAATTAAAGAATAACAAAAAGGAATTGATCTATTTCTATCGCTATTCATTTGAATATATGGAGTCACTTGCTTCTAGTTTGGGTAGTGAAGAGATTCTTTCCAACTACAAAAAATTCTTTGAATATCCGGAAATGATGAGGAATATTACAAACAATGACATAAAGCGAGTAATTAAAAATTACTTCAGCAAAGAGCATCTTTATATTTATAATGTCGGCAAAGATAATTTGAATAAAAATGTTCTTAGAAAGCTGCTCAAAGAAAAGTATAAAGAGAGTAAAAATATTGAACAAAATTATTTTGAAACTAGTTTAGATAATGGAATGAAGGTTCTTCTGAAGAGGGTTACCGGAAAGCCAACTGTGGGAATCTCTCTCTCGTATGAAGTATCTCAATTGAATGAAACTGGAATAAATCTTGGAATCAATTATCTCACATCTACTTTATTACTTTACGGTAATGAAAAACGTAATTATCAGCAATTTCTAAATTATTGTATTTCAAATGGGATCAATTTTGGGATAAGCCCTCAAAGTGAAACAACTCTGATTAACGCTAAATGTTTTAAGGAAACTCTTCCTGCAAGTTTGGAATTGGTCTCTGATGTAGTGCTTCATCCTACATTTCCAAAAGAACATTTCAACAATATTCAACTTACTATAAAAAGTAATCTGGATAGAGTTGAAGATTATCCCCAACACAAATCTTCACTTCTTTTTAAGGAGATGATCTTTGGGAAAAAGAGTAATTTAAATAGTCGTTCCGGCTCAAAAACATCTATACAGAATATTACGATGAAGCAAGTTAAAGAATGGTTTATTAAACACTATCAGCCACAGAATATGTCGCTTGCAATTGTTGGTGATTTCAATTTTGATGAAGCTCTAAGATTGTGTGAGACAAACTTTATTTTTAAGAAAAATAATTATTCCAAATCTATCCAGAAAGCAATTATTAATTCATCAAAGCAGAAATATAAAGTAACTAAAAAGGGAATGGATCAAGCGATAATTAGTATTGGTGGTTTTGCCTGTAATGCAGATGATAAAATTAGAAATACTGCATTTCATGCCCTTTCACAGATTATTGGTGGTGATTCTGATTCAATGCTTTTTACTGAGCTTCGTGAGAAACGTGGTCTTGCTTATTCCGTCGATTTCAGTTATAGTTCTGTAAGATCAACCGGATTCTGGGTTGCTTCGGCAGTTGTAGATAAAGCTAATAAAGATGAAGCGGTTAAAGTGATCCGTGATGTTCTAAAAAGTATTATGACAAATGGAATCACGCATAAAGAACTTGAAACTACAAAGAATTTCATTCGAGGTCAAAGGGTTATGGAACAAGAGAGTGTACTGAACCTGGCACAAACACTTTCCATTTTGGAATCTTTAGGTTTGGGATATTCTCATTATCTTAAAAGAGATGAACGTTTGGATAGGGTAGATGTGAAAATGCTGCATGAACTGGCATCTGAGTATTTCAAAGAAAAAGATCAATTTATACATATTATGGTTTAATTAAAGTGATCGATGAAATATACTTAAAGGAATGAAGATAAAAATGATAACAATTGGAATCGATCTTGGCTCAAGAATGTCTAAAATTGTTGTTTTGAATGATGATAAAATAATTTATTCAAATGTAGTAGATACCGGTGTAAACCCGAAAAAAGTAGCTGAACTTTTATTAAATAATGCACTTAAAGAAACTTCTATTTCCAAATCTGATGTTACAAATATCTATTCCACAGGCTATGGTAGGAATATTGTTCCATTCTCAG
>JAGLMD010000048.1 GCA_023140175.1 Nanobdellota archaeon
ATATAAGCTTTTATATTTCAATAGTAGTAACAAATTGCTGATAAGCCAAAGCCCCTGGCTTTTTACTCTTTAAAACTCTTACGAGCTGTATTAAGCGCCCCTAAAAATTACTCTTTCATGGAGGTCGCCGGAACTCCGCTTAGCACATTAATTTTATTTTCTACTTCTTTAACTTTAGAGAACCTGATTCTAGTACTGCTTTTGTTACTGAACTGCACGCTCGTAACTGGCGACGAAACTAACAACTTTAAGAGATGTTAACATCATTAAGCTCTTTTCTCATCTTATTAAATAATTCATTTAGGAGTTCTTTAGTTTTTATATTCCTTTTAGAAAACTTTACTTTCTTATAAGAATCTTCTGCCCGGGAGAACATTTCTTTAGCATTTATGTAATCTTTCTTTCTTATATAATATTCGGCTGTTTTTAGCAGGAAATATATGTCCTTTTCATCTAAGCACTGTACATTGCTTAAGCCATGCGGCCTATCAGCACTGGTGCTTATCTTACTGGCAAAATCATGTATGAATTTTTTGGATGTTGTTTTTTTCACTAGATAGTTCTTTTTATCGAACTCTTCCCGCATCTTCTTTAGCCTATTTAGTTCCAGAGTTTTTAAGTTATCAAGCCCATCCAGCTCTTTTGCATAGAGAGATTTCAAAAACACTAATCTTTCATCTTTTTTCTTCTTTTCTGCATTTTTAGAAAAAGATTTCCTTTGAGTTGTTTTTTCTCTACTTTTCACTAACTTGCGTATTTTCGTGCCAGAATAATCCAATGCCTTATTAGGCGGGCTGCTTATCTTTTTACATTGTTCCCTATAATCCTTTCTAAGATCAATAATCTGTTTTTTATACCTCTCTTTAAGGATCCCTTCAGCAAGGTTATATTTTACAACGGCCAGGCTATATTCTAATTTTTTATCTGCTTTTCCTACCTGCTTATATCCCAGTTGGTTTTTTAATTTGCCATAATCTTCTTCTGCCCGGGAGATAAGCCCTTTTGCTGTTTTAAATTCCTCCTGTTTTATATCATAAAGTGATTTCCTCAAATTGAAGTAAATATCAGCTTCCCTTCTCTTTAGCTTTTGCAAATATACTTTCGGCGCATTGATTAGTAATATCACTGCTGCTAATGGAATGAGCCAAAATATATTTTTTATAAAATCATACATCCTAACAGGAGACAATTTGCTTATTGCATTCATCCAGGTACGCACTATATTATATGCAAATTCTGATTTAGGCTCACCTGTTTTATTCTTTGAGCCGTCAATATTGGATATATTAGTATCCTTTCCTTTAATCCCCGATATTATGCCGGCAGCAGCTTCATATTTACATTTCTTATATTGGGTTTTCTCTATAAGGGATGAATTGCATTGCCTGAGGTCTATACAAGTCCTTCTTTTGTGTCCTGAAGGCCGGCATTCAGACCAATTCCCGCAGCTCCAGTTAGGAATGCACTTATAGAATGCTCCGCCTCCACATCCACTACCGGTTGTTCCTCCTGCGGGAGAAGATGCACATTGTCCGCAATCTTCAGGACAAGTATTGCAGGATTCATCACCATCACATTTTCCATTCCCGCAATAGAATATTTCTACTGCAGCAGAAACATTGAAACTATCTCTGCCCCCATAGCTATCAATAGAGATATTTTCAAGACCATCAGCCAGGCCGGCCATAGTCCATACAATAGTTATTTTTTCTCTTCTTGCAAAGAAGGACAAATTTATTTGTTTATAATCCTGGGATATATTTGCTTTAGAATCATTTATAGAAATATCAGTTATGTTTAAACCTGGGGTAAGGGAGATAGATAAATTACCGTCTGTAATATTTATTGGCCCTATGTTTTCTAAATATAATGTGGCATTAAAGCTTTGATTTATGAGCTGATAATTGGGTGTGTCTAAGTTCATAGAGATCTGGCCGCCTAATACCAATGTTGAAGCATTGATACTGTCAAATCCCCCATATTGTGAAGTTACATTTACTAAAATAATCTGCATACCTATATCTATGCCAAATAAAGTGTAATTGATACTGATGTTTTCTGAGGCAGATAATTGGGTAAAGACCAAAGTCCTATAATCTTCTGATATATTGGCATATGCCTTATTCGCCGAAACAGCAGTAATATTCAAACACGGCAGGGCATATATTTGTAATGTAACATTGTAGAGATCATATGATATATTATTCCCTATGATCAGATTGAGCGTTGTTTCATCATAGAGAGTTATGTTGCCTTCAATAGAAGCATTAAGTGAAAATACAGGCCCTAAGTTATTTACTATCACTTGATGCACATTACTTGTTTGGAAAATAGCCGCTGAACTTACAGTACATTGCAATAGTTGAGGGCCGCCTTCTGTTGCATTTATTGTCCAGTTTAATGTATAAATTTCCTTTGCTCCTATCTCAGATAAATAAATGCTGGTATTCTCATTAGTAGTTAATCCTGAGCTGAGCAGTAATTTTATAGTAAGATTTTCCCGGCTGGTTGTTCCACTATTATTTATAGTACAGCTTACATTAAATTGATCTGAAATACTTACATTGTCCACTGTATTTATAGTTATATTTACAGTTTGGCTTACATTTAAGCCATATATAGAGTAAGCTTTCCAGAAAGCTGAACTCATCATGCCCTGCTCATTAGGCAGCAGGCATTGATATTCTGTACCGCCAGGATCATTAGGATCACAATATTTTCCACTTCTCTGAGTAAGGGTTTTATCTATTGCTGCAAGCAAATAACTATCATCTGCAGCCTGCTCATAGGCTGTCCAGTATGCAAGAATATTTATTGCCTGTTTCTCTGCAGAGCAGCCTGAGCTTGTGCATACTGATATTAACTCATCTGTCAGATCGACTGCTTTGTTATAATAATCTAAACTTCCTGTCATTTCATATGCTTTCCAGAATCCAAGAATCAGATACTCAGATGAATTCATATCTAAAGCAAATTGGGTAAGATTCATAGCTGCAGTTTTATATTTGTTTTCACCTGTCATTTCATATGCTTTCCAATAAGCAAGAATCATGAATCCCTGATCATCAGCAGCCTGACAATTATAGTCCGGCGTTGTGCCCCATATGTCGCATTCTTCAGCAGACCCAAGGGAATATCTGATGGCTAGGTTGCGGACAGTTTCATTAGCTCCCCTCTGATGGGCATCCCATAATGAATAGATAAGGCTTGCCTGTCTCCCAGCACCAGTCTTTTTATATGCTGATTCTGGAAAATTAAGGTTCGTAAAATTACACTCAAAATCATTAGAGAAATGATCGCAAGTAGCAAACAGGCCATTTTTATCTAATCCCATATCGGGAGTCTTATCTATCTCTGCAGTACTTAGCAAGGCGGCCTTATCATATGACTGGTTGCCTGTACTATAGTAAGCGTCTGAAAAGCTTTTTATCATCCATGCCTGCATGTATTCAAATCTACAGCTGTAATTGTCATATTGGTCATTTGTGCCGAATGCATCACAAAAGTAATATGGGTCCTCTCCAGCTATTTTTTCTGCTTTTTCTCGAATAGCTGATATCCCTTCTGATAATGCAAACTTAAATGTCCCATTACCTTCAGGAAAAGTAATACCTCCTCCTGCATTAAAGAAGTATTCATAAATCCCCTGAGCAGCGAGATCTGAAGCAGGAATTGTGACAGTCCCATTAAACAATGAAATATTCCTTTTAGTCCATGAGGGTCCGGATACTTTCTTATAGTATATTGAAGGATTAGTAAGATTATTGCTGAATGAGATAGAAATATTAAGGTCATTATCTAGTTTAGGGACATTAAGGAATTTAGGAGCATAAAAACCAGGGCTTGAATTCAGGGCTGATTGATAGGCTTTCCAAAGAGATGTTGATAAAAGCCCCTGCTGCTCTGGATTAGCGCATCTATAATCATCAGACCACGGATCGCAGCTGCTGTTTGGAGAAGTATATGTCTTTTCTATAGCTGCCCTCCTATAAACATAGCTTGCTGTTTGTTCGTAAGCTTCCCAGTATGCAAGAATATTCATAGCCTGAATTGTCGGGGCACATCCAGTTAACCTGCATTTATTGATCAGCTCATCTGTCAGGCCCAGGGCTTTTTCATAGTAAGTGAAATTCCCTGTTAATTCATAGGCTTTCCAGAATCCAAGGATAAGATATTCAGAATTATTCATCTCCTGGCCTATTTCTGTAAGATTGATGGCTATGTTCCTGTATGTATTTTGGCCTGTCATTTCATAAGATTTCCAATAAGCAAGAATCATGAATCCCTGATCATCAGGGCTGGTACAATTATAGTCAGGCGTTGAATTCCATACATCACATCCCTCTGCAGAACCAAGCGAGTATTGAATAGCAAGATTACGAAGAGTATCACTGCCTCCTTTCTGATATGCATCCCAAAGAGAGTAAATCAGGCTAGCCTGCCTTCTTGCTCCAGATACAGTACCCGGGTATTGAAAATTAAGCTGGCTGCCGCAATTGAAATCATTTTTGTCCTGATTGCAGGTTGCATCTCCTTCACCTGCGCCATTATCAAAATCAGATGCAGCCAAAATATGTGCTGTATTCCTGAAACTTTGATTTCTGGTCATATGATAAGTATCCAGGAAGGAAGAAATCATATGGGCCTGCAGGCTGTCTATCTGGCAATTATATCTTACAGATGAGCCTGGGGTGTTTGGCTGACAAAAATAACCACTTGATGAGTCGTTCACTGAAAGCAAACTTGCCTTTTCATATATATTGCTCAGTCCAATAGATAAAGAAATTTTGAAGCTTCCAATAGTGGGAAATCTTTCACCATTGCTGTCATTGAAAAAATATTCATAAATGCCTTCATATTTAAGATCGTGTGCAGGAATAGTAGCGTTGCCAGAGGATATATCTAATGAAAGCCAATAATCACTTATTATATTCTTATAGTTTATTTGTGGTGAAGAGAGTACAGAAATATTCTGTATAGAGATGGTAAGATTTTGGCTGGCTTGGGGGGCACTTAATATCCTTGGCGAGTAAAATAATGAATCTGCCAGGTTATGGGCATATTCCGCATTATCTCCAAAAGTAAATCTCTGGGTATGTTTTCCCCCTGAAACCACTCTAACTGTAAGCATAGCAATCCCCGGGCAATTAAAGTCTTTGATAAATAGGGAATTTATCTTTACTGTATGATTCATGAGATTCACAGTTTTGTAGGATTGATCATTGCCAGCAAAAAAGAGATTAGATATGCCTGATTGGCCATCTCTGCTGAAGAGAATACTGTTGCCGCACCTTAGTTCTAAAAGTTCAAGATCATCTGCTGTTGAGGCGTTATCATCAAACATTTCAGAATAGGTTGTGTTATTAATTGGTGATATGGAGAGGTTTGCTGTGCCAAAAGTACGAAATTCAACAGACCAATTGCCGCCCACAATAGGATAACTCTGTATATTTAAAATCTTTATTTCAATCTCAAATGTTTGATTACTTAAGTGGGGAATTATCCACTCCAGCTTATCAATCTGTCCGTTCCTGTTAATATCATGATAGGTTATATTAGTGAATAATTCTCTTTTGCCTTCTTTAAGCCAATAGACTTTTATAGCTTCCCTTGGAGAATCTTGAATCAGGGTGTAAGTCAAAACATCAGAATAGTGCATTGAGGATGAGACCGTAATAATCTTTCTATTTGGGGATAATTCTTTCTCAGAAACTCCAGGGGCATCTGTTTTATATTTTATTATGAAATATCCCTGTGTTGAAAAATTACTTATTGCTGTTTCAGCCCTGTCTATCCCTGCAGTTTTTAACTTACTATTATAGCTATCCTGAATTTCCAGTAGAACACTGCCAGGTCTTATTTTCTTTTTTCTATTTACTTTGTATTGAGTTGGAAGCAGGTAAGCATCTTCCCTGCCTTTGATAACTTTAATATTATATGCAGTTTCAGGAATTTCAATTTCTCTTTCCTCAGAATTTAAAGTCCATTCTACAGGTTTGCCTATTTCCGCCTCACCCTGCGCCAATATTTTGCTATCTTTGCCTATAGTTATCTTAAATATATTGCCGACAGCCTTAAAATACCCGTTATCTGCGACAAAAAACATGTAGGTTGATCCTACAAAACCATCCTTAGCAGTTATGCTGGCTTTCGAATCTTCTATGATAACAGCGATATTTGTTGTATTGTAGAATTCAAAAGATAAGTTGCCTGCATCATGGAAATACTGTCTCAAATCTATTGTAATGGTTTCACTATCCAATAATTTAATATCTGAGAAATTTTTCAATAAAATTGGGGGCATATTATCCAATTTAATTTCATGGACTAAAGTATAATTTATATGATCCAGGACTAATGTAGTGTTTAAGACCTCTATAATTAATATATACTCATTTCCATCCAGATCTAAAATGCAGTTTTCATCAGCCGCATCCTCAAACTCTATCAACTTATCGTAAAAGTTTACGCTTAGGCTGGCCCAATCAGAGTAATGTATCTCTGAATAGGGGTTTTCCAGACTAAGGTTGTATTTAATATAAGCTACTTGAGCACTGACTGCCTTCTTTAATCCATATTCTCCCATTGCATGGCTTATATAAAAAGGCTCATTCCATAAATCTGTTTTTTGTGAGATGCCCAAAAATTCACAACAGTACTTATTGCCATGGCAGTAGAGATTGGAAGATTCCTTATTGAGAGAATAAATCTCATATCTGGTACAGAGATATTTGTTATTCAGCCCTGCATTGAAATGTGTGTTCTCTACAGTTACATCTACTACCCCATTAATATCCTCTATACCGTCATCATCCGGATCGTAGATAGTTCCCTTCTTGAAGCTTAAATTTATTATGATGTTTTTATCAGCTGCCCCATTCTCAAAAGAAGGCGGCTTATTAATGGAAGAGCTTTCAAAAACCAGACACTCATTTTGCCCATCACTAAGATATACCTTGCCATAGCCATCTGGTGAGATTGAGCCGGATAATCTAAAAGAGCCTATGATACCTTTATGCTCGGGATACCAGGAGTAATTAATGCTTTGATTAAGGGATAACCCTATTGTATCACTATATAGAATATCATCTCTTAATGTGGCCCATCCTATGATCCCTGGTTTTATGGAAAGAAAGACCAGCATAAAGGCAGTAATGATAATGCCCATTACAAGCAAGCTTCTTAAGATATTCTTATTGAACAAGTAGTTTTTCAGATTTGCCTTTAACCCATTTGAACCTAAGATTCTCTTCATAGGATTATGCTCATAGGCGGGGGTGCCGGCCTTATACTTTTTTATCCTTCTTTCTAATGTTTTATGTGATATCATTTTTTCTTTTTTTCTTGGATTTGTTATATACAGTCCATATATTTCTTTCATCCCTGTTGAGCAGCTTTGCTATTTCATGATATGTAAAGCCAAATTTTTCTTTCAAATAAGATGCGACAGCTTCAAGAGTGCCAAGTTTCCTGTCTTTAAAAATAGAGACCGGAACTGAGAATTCAGATTTGCTATAAGCCAGTTTTTCTGGATTCTTTTTTCTTACATTATTGTAAGTGGCCCAGATTGTCCTGTCATTTCTATTTAAAATCACGGCTATTTTATGATAAGTTAGTGCTTTTTCTTCTTTGAGGAACTTAACTATTATTTCAAGAATCCCTGATGACCTATCTCTGAGCAGGGAAGCAGGTATGGTTAGCATTTCCTTTTGAGTGTTCAGAAAGTTAAGCATATCTATAAATTGTTGATGGTCAAATTTGTACTTAGACGCAAGAATTTCAATTGCTGAATATATATTTTCTAATTTACCACTAAGCCCTGGATCAGTAATCAGATTTCTGATATTCTTACAATCCGGACTATCTACATCGAATGTATTTGGCATTTATCTACTTATTTGATATGTATTATATTTAAATATTTCTATTATTTACTTATCTTATATGTATAAATCCACATTTTATATACTCTAAACACATCTTAAGGTGTTTAAATAAACCAGTAGAATATTTACTTATTATATATGTATTTAATTTATTTTTTGTTAAATATCTACTTATCTTATATGTATTATACTATATAAATCTAATTCAAATGATTCTACTCAGCCATATGGGTTGTTTGACAATAATATTATTATCAGACTCTAAGAGAACTTTGAAAAGGGGGATTTTTTTGTGAGAAATCATATAATCTATCAGATCATCAAGAATCCAACCAATTCCTTTCTTTGTTGCTTCTCTTTTTCCTTCTTTTTTTGCTGTTTAAATAGAGCTACCGCTGCGTTTTCTTACTAAGAATTGAAGCCTATGGAGATTATAGCTCATACACATAAAGACATTCTGAACAAACACTCTTGATATGGTAGTTAACTTTGTTCTACCTGCATTAAAACTGCGATGCATTGTCGGCAAATAAAGATAAAAACTGATCCCAGTTAATTAGCTTTTTTATATCTTCAAGGCGAGAACGCAGCTGTTCTACTTTAGCGTATTTTTCCTTTAAAGCAAAGTCCACTAGATTTTCCATTAAGAAACACCTCATTTGTTTTATGGGTTTATCGCCGATAAACTACTATATAGACCTTTCGTTATCGACGAGAAATAAAGTTTGCAAAATTAAAGAATTGGAGAACTTTTGCAAAGTTCTCTGAAGAATGCATGGCCTTTTTTATTTACAGGAGTTATACATCCGGAAATTCCTCTTGATAATAACTATGCTGAAAGAAAGATAAGGAAAATAGTAGTACATCGTAAACTAATGGATGCATAAGAAATGACAAGGGATAGAGATTTATAGAGAATGTAATGTCTGCTATGGAAACATGGCATCAACAGGGCAAAAACTATATCAGAATTTGATTATCTATGCAAGCTAACTAAATACTTTAAAGCCCCAGAAAAACGCAACATTTATATATGAGTACCACCTCAAGTGGTATTCAGGTGGTATAAATGGAATTCAAGAAAATAACAATATCTTTACCGAAAACATTGTACAAACAAGGAATCAATCTAGTAAATAAAGGTCTGTTTTCTAATTTTAGTGATTTAGTTAGAAGCGGAATTAGAACAGAATTCAAAGAAATTGAACCTATAATAAAGGATTTTGATGAACAAATGATCTACAACGGTAAAGAATTAATTGCTGGAGTTCAGCAAAGTATGAATGAAGCTAAAGCTGGAAAAGGTAAGATTTTGAAATCTGATAAAGAGATTGATAATTATCTTAAGACTTTATAAGGGGATATAGATTTAAGTTTACTCCATTTTTTGAGAAGCAGTTAAAGAAGCTCAAGAAGAAAGATAAAGTTCTTTTTGAAAGACTAGGAAAGAAACTCAAAGAATTAAGAGAAAATCCTGAGCATTACAAACCTTTGAGGAATGTGCTGAAAGGAAGTAGGGCAGCACATCTTGATCCATTTGTTTTAGTGTTTGATCTTCAGAGTGATTTAATAACCCTACATTATGTAAAACATCATGATAAAGCTTATTAAATTTTCTGGGGCTCTTTATATTTTTAGACCGATTTGCAATTGTATTTAATCTGTAATTCCTGATAGACGTTTTTTCTGCAAGAAAAAAAGCCGAAGGCTCAGTTCAAAAAATATTTTTCGTTCTTATTCATTTAGATAGGCTTTCGTTTATTTCTTATAAATTTGATTTTTTCCTTTTTGAAAAATGAAAGAGGGGTTAGGGGTGAATTTCATTTTTCAAAGTTCAATAGTACTTCTCTATTCCTCCAAATCCCTTGA
>JAGLMD010000049.1 GCA_023140175.1 Nanobdellota archaeon
TTATATCTGTAAGGTCTATTATAAAATGTTTATCTTGAGATATCATAATTGCTTTATGATTTCTTGCTTGAACTGCATTTAGGCAATCTATAAAAGGAATATTTTTTTCATCTGATAATTTCTTTGCTTCAGAATATTCTTCTTTTTTGATTTCAACCCTTTCTAGAATTTCGACTAAAAAGAGAAAGTTAAGCATATCTTTGATTTCATTTTCATTGTAGTCTTTCTTTAATTCCCAAATTAGAGATTCTGAATAAAGAATTTTGTCTTTCTCTTTTGTTATTTTCATAATTAAGTCAGTAGCTTCTTTGCCTAAATGTCTTCCAGATTTACTAAACCTATCTTCATAGAAATCTCTCCAGATGCAAGTGTCTAAGGGCATTTTGAATTATTGATTACATCAGAATTATTCGTTGTTGAAGGGCTACCCCCAAAAATATTTCCTAAAACACCCATTCCTATAATAATAAATAAAATTATTGTCCACCACCTTTTATACCAAGGCTTTTTTTCTTTAAATTCTGACATTTTATTTTAATTGTTCAAACAGATGTTTAATAATCCCCCTTATTATTGCTTTATTTAAATCAATATAATTTTTATGAATCATAAATCCCTCATATGAGATGCGGTTTCTGTAATCTCTCATTTGTTGCAAAAATTGCCTCATTTGTTCATCGATTTTCTGTTGTTTAGCAATATAGTCAACAAGTTCTTGATGAGCACCTTCCCCTTTTACTTTAATTCCTTCCCTTAAAGTAAAAGCCTCCATCAATTTGTGTACCACATCATAATAATCTAATAAGGTGTTACTTGGATATTTTCCCATATCAGTATTGTCTAGCCTTTCTAAAGTAATTTCTGCCATCTTCTTTAATGATTCAGATTTTTGCTTATCTGGCTTGACTTTTGTAATCATTTATACCCCTCTAAAAAACCACCCAACACCATTCCATTAACAATATTGTTTTTTAGTTCTTTAGGATATGAATTAAAATTATTATTAAAATGTAATTCAATTTTCCTTCCAAATTTTTTTTCAAATGGACTTATATCTAATTCCTCTTTCTTACATTCAATAAATATATCAATATCGCTATTTTCAATATCTTCTCCCCTTTGATAACTACCAAACAACACAATTGACTTAGGCATTAACTTTTCTTCAATAAATTCAATTAACTTTGATTCTAAAATAGATGAAATGTTATAAATAATTTTGTATTTTTTGAAAATTTTGTTATCTAAATTTGCTTTATAAAGTGGAAATTTTCGTCCCCCCTTCTTCTCTATGGATCCTATTATTAATCCTAACTTTAATAATTTATCTAAATTTTTTTTAACGGATGTGTGTGCTAATCCAATGCATCTACTAATATCCATAAGATAATTTTTCTTAGTTGGATTGACAAAAAAAACTTCAGCCGTCCTATTCATACTACTTTTTTGTAACATATATTACATAATTGTAGCATATATTATATAAATGTTCCTATTTTTGAACGGAACTCCCCCTTAAAATATAGTCTGCTTCGCCATTAAAGCGTAAGATATATAAAATCATATTCTGTACACCTTAATATGGGGAGAAAAGGGGTTTTTTTATTGGTAATTCTATTAATTCTATGCAGCTTTATATTTAATGGATGTACTGGCAATATTGATGAAGAAATCAATGATTCTTTGGATGAAATTCCGGATGAAGTCAGGTGTTCTGTTGATGAAGACTGTGTTCCAGCAGCATGCTGCCATCCTGATTCATGCGTTAATATAAATTCCAGGCCAATATGTAAGGCAATTTTGTGTACTGCTGACTGTGCTCCTGGCACTATGGATTGCGGGCAGGGCAGATGCGTGTGTGAAGAGAACAAATGTCTTGCTAAGATAGGATGAATAAGATAATTTTTAGCCCAGTTTTATTATTCTTATTACTTATTGTACCTGTTTATTCTGCATATATTGATTCGGGTATTGAAGAGAAGCTGGATGAAGATGAAATTGTTTCTGTCATTGTCAAGCTTAGGGATGGGCCGATAAAACAAAAAATTCAATTTGGCATATCTCAAAAGGAAAAGCTAAAGCTTGGTTTATCGGCGAAGAGAGCCATGATTAGTGCTAAGCAGAAAGGTGTTTTATCTAAGCTGGATATTGCATCTAAGGAAGATGTACGATATGATAA
>JAGLMD010000005.1 GCA_023140175.1 Nanobdellota archaeon
CTCCTTTTTAACCTAGAACAGGAACAATATCATTGCAGAGCTCATTTATTGTTTCATCTTTTCTGGATTGTATGCCGCCAGGGAATACAAGGCATATCTTATTATAGCTCTGGTTCATATATTCTACATGGATCTTCTTTCCTGCTTTTGAATGTATATCCCCTTCTCCTACAACAATCGTTTCATTGTTTAATCTTAAAGGCTTGCTTCTGCCTTTTCTCAGCTCTACAATAAATGCTATTTTCTGGCCGCTGTTATCCGGATTCTTTACAGCATAGCTTAATTTGTAAAGATATTCTCCTTTTGTCTGGCCTTCTTCTCTGAAAGATAAATCATGCCTTTCTCCTTCAACATGCGCTGCCGGGTTTAAGTTAGAGCCTGGTGTTTCCATGATTAAAGAGCCGTCATAATGCTTGTCTCCATATTTATCACAGACTTCACTGACCCAGCAGTCTTTTCCTCCGAATAAAACAGTTGAGCAGAATAAATCATCTATTGTGTTTCTCCAACCAACCCATTCATCATCATCAAAGAAAAGGCTTAATAGTTTTCCAATTCCCCTTTGTGAAGCTTCTAAGACATTGAATGTTCTTATTGCTGTTTTTTCCCTGTTGTTGGGGCCGCCTTCTGCGACTCTCTTTTTTTCTATGTGTTCTTTAATAGCTTCTGCTAGATCTTCACAATTTTTACTTTCACAAGGCTCGTATATATCGTCTTTACCTGCTGCAGATACTCTTGTGTATACTTTTCCATCAACTAAGTTTATGCAAGTAGGGCCTAAACACCACATCTCTATGTTTTTTTGTTTTTCTAAAGTATATTTAAAATCCTTGAATATAAGAGTATCTGGACCGTCTTTTGTTTTTTCAAACTTCATTATAGTTACTTCGTTTTCTCCTTCTTTTTTTATGGCTGTCTCTATTACATTTCCATTTTCATCATAAGTAATTTTAGAATAAGCACTTTCTTTCTCCCTTTCTCCTTGTTCAAAAATTACATTATTATTACTTTTATCGTAACTTATTGTAATTTCTTCTGATTCAAAGATTAAAGTCTCCTCCTTTTCATTAAGCAGTAAATCATCCCAGCTAATTCTGTTATTTTTTGCTATTTTAAGCATCGAAGGAAGGTTTTTTATGAAATCAGTGTTTACTGCATCTAGTTTCATATTTTCAGATTGTTCTTTGGTCAATGAACTGAATTTTTTATCCTTTACAAAAATATCAATTTTTCCTGTTTCATCTTTCTCTAATACAACATCACCTGCAAATCTAACAAAGCCTGGTTTGTCGTCTGTATATTCGAACCATTTTTCATCTCCATCAACGTAGGATCTCTTTATTGGTCTTCCATTATAAGTAAGGCCGTCTTTGGTGAATTTGAATTTCGTTGAGTAAGGAGGCAAAGGTATTTCATTGAATTTTATTTCAGAATCGCCTTTTTTAGGTTTTATTATAGTAAATGTCTCCCCTTCACTATTCACTTTTTTCTCCACGATATTTCCGTCAGTATCCCTTGTTTTTGTTATCATTAATTCTTTATCTTCATATTTCAGTTCTACCAAGCCATTATTAAAGCTAATTTCCGCATCTTTGTGTGATTGTTTAATCTTCTTAACAAAATCATATTGTTCTGGTTTGAGTGTTTCAATAATATATCCTGGTTTACCTCGGAATTGCTTTATTTCTTGTATGGTGTTTGGGTCTCCATATACATCACTAACCCCATTAAATTCAACATAATAATATTCTTTTTCGCTTTCAGTACTGCCTGAGAGAAAGTTTTTATCCCCTGTTGTTTCAGATGATTCCTTAATCAATCCAAGTCTTTTTGCTAAAGAATCGTCTACTTCTTGAGTGGGCGTGATTAAATTCTGCTTATCACCTAGTGGGTTATAATCCAAATAAGC
Organism: Nanobdellota archaeon; assembly: GCA_023140175.1. GTDB lineage: Archaea > Nanobdellota > Nanobdellia > Woesearchaeales > WJIZ01 > WJIZ01. The sequence continues at coordinate 1,910 of JAGLMD010000005.1, forward strand.
TTGGCGGTCAGTTTCTTTGCCTTCTACAAAA
>JAGLMD010000050.1 GCA_023140175.1 Nanobdellota archaeon
GGAAAAATAACAAGGAAAGGGCTGGAAAAATTAAGGAATGATCCTGATGTTGAGAAGATATATATTGATAGGCTGATGTACGCAACACTTGATGGAAGTGTTCCACAGATAAATGCGGATGATACTTGGTCTTTGCAATTGAATTCTACAAATATTACAGGCTCAGGAGAGACTATCTGTATCGTGGATACTGGCATAGATTATACGCATCCTGCTTTGGGCGGGTGTAATATCTCCAGGCTTGCTCTAAACGGGTCTATCGAAGTTTTAAGTACAGCAGTTGAATCTGTCCATCCTTATGCAAGCAATACTCTCTATAACTGGACAATCAATAAGCCCGGTTATAGCAATATTGCTGTACATTTTAAGAACATGAGTATTGAAGCTAGTTTTGATCAAGTGAAAATCTATGATAAGAACTGGACTTTTGTCGGGTCTTTTTCAGGTATTCGCGAAGATGTATGGAGCCCTCATGCAAAAGGAGATACCCTCTATATAATATGGCAGACTGACCCTGCTATAAATGGCTATGGGTTCTATATTGACAAGGTTATTAACGGCACAACAAACTCGAGTTATGACTGGAGCAATTGCACAAAGGTTTTAGGCGGCTATGATTTTGTGAATAGTGATGCTGATCCTTATGATGGCCAGAGCCATGGCACGCATTGTGCAGGTATTGCAGCTTCAACAGATTCGACTTATGGGGGGGTAGCGCCTGATGCTAAGCTGATAGCTGTTAAAGTAATGAATGATAATGATCCTTCTTCTGGTACAGATTCAGATGTTGCAGCTGGGATTGACTGGTGTATAAATAATAGTGATAAATATAATATATCTGTTATAAGTATGAGCTTAGGGTGCGGCAGTGATGGCTGCATCCATTGGCAGACAGCATGTGATGGTGATAGTGAAGTCTATTACTCAGAAGATCCTATCAATATTGCAAACAGTCTTGGATTGTTTGTCGCTATTGCGGCTGGAAATAATGACTGGACAGATGGTATAACTTCTCCTGCATGTGTCAGTGGAGCTGTGCCGATTGGTGGAGTAAATGGGGCTGATTCTATTGATTTTAATAGGGGTTCTTTACTGAACCTTTTGGCTCCAGGGCTCTCTATTCATTCTACTGTTCCAGGAACTATCTTTGGAGATAAGTCTGGCACATCTATGGCTACTCCACATGTTGCAGGAGCTGCAGCTTTGATAAAGCAGTTTGTCAGATTACAGAATGGTACTGATATAAGCCCTGCTGCGATTGAAGATGTTTTGGACAGGACAGGTGTGACTGTTGAAGATAATTATTCAAGGATTGATATCTATTCTGCAATTCTTGCTCTTGATGGAATTGCGCCTGTTATCTCATTTACAGACACTTCCTCTGAGAACAATTCATATCCATTATCCAATTCAACAATAATCAACATCACCTCTAATGAAATATTGGATAGTGCGTGGATTCAATTCAATAACACAAATACGACAATGAATGGTGATGGCATAAGCTGGTGGATAAATATTTCAGGACAGTGGGGCTATTCTTATGAGTATATAGTATTTGGAAATGACTCTGCTGGAAATTTGGGAAGCAGTGAAAAAAGGATAGTGAATATCAAATATAGTGTGCCTACTGTTGCCAGTTTAATCCTAAATTCGTCTGATAATCTGAATAGGACTAATGGAACCCTGAATGCTTTTTATTCTTTATATGATGGTGCTAATGATACCCTCACTAATGAAACAGCATGGTATAATAATACTGTTGAAGTGGAATTATTGAGGAATCTGACTTCAATCACATCCGGTAATACAACCAAGGGAGAGAACTGGACATTTGGCGTGAGAGCTTTTGACGGAACTAATTATAGTATTTGGTATAATGTCAGCATTACGATAAAAAATGCATTGCCATCAATTGTTGCTATTGCAAATATTACAGTAAATGAATCAGAACAGTTGAATATAACTATTAATGCAAGTGATATTGATGGTGATGTTCTTAATTATAGTATTGATAATGGTAATTTCAGCCTTGATAATATCAAATTTGTATGGGATACAACTGTGAATGATTCCGGGCAATATATCTTTAATATCACTGTAAATGATTCAGAGGATATATCCTCTATATTGGTATATACCACTATTCTTGATATGATAGATAATGATGGAGATGGTATTCCTGATTATATGGATACAGACGATGATAATGATGGCTTGAATGATACTGCTGATTATTTATTGGGAGATTCAACAAATATAAATTCAACCAATGTTAATATTTCTATTCTTATCAATTCTTCTGATAATTTAACTAAGATATTTAACTCCACTTTCACTCTAAATATTACAGAGAATAATCTAACTATAGTAGAATTCAACTGGACATTTAATTCATCAAATATTCTGAATTTATATAACTTAACTATCATAAAACAGCCTGAGAATGCATCTAACGGTTCTATTATAGTAAATGGTTTAACATTGCTAAGAAATCAAACAAAAAAAATTTATGTAGATAGGATATCACAGATTGATTATATCTGTATAAAGGATGCAGAAATAAATTCGATAGATAATATTTCCACAGGCTGTAATCAGGATAATGAGTTTTTCATAGAATGTAATGGTATTGTTACCAGTGGAGGTTATTCATGCAATCTTACAGATAACTCTACCCGATACAGGGTAACAGGACTTAATCATTCAGCCATAATAGAGCAATGTCAGGATAATGATGGTGATGGTTATGGTATAGGCTGTACTTTGGGAAATGATTGCAATGACAACGATGCTTCAAAAAATACAGATTGTTCGACTCCTTCATCACCCTCAAGTTCAGGGGGGGGAGGAGGCGGCGGGGGAGGAATAACCCTTACAAATGATCCCGATACTTTGAGCGGCTCTTTTATTTTCATGAAATCAGGGAAGAAGTATGAGTTATCCGGCAAAAGAACCAATCTGGCTGTAACTAATGTTGCTTTCTATGTCGATAAATTTGTTCTTAGTGGGCAGCTGAAAGTAAATAAAACTAATAGGGTTTCTAGTTTGGATGATTCTGGTGATGTGTACCAATATTTTGAGATAACTCCATCTGGCCTGCTTCAAAATGAGGATATAGCTAAGGCTGAGATTGAATTCAGGATAAGGAATTCATGGCTTGAAATGGAGAGTATTGATGAGGATAAGGTAAGTGTTTTTAGATTGAGTGATGAATGGCGAAGATATAATTCAAAGTTTCTAAGCAAAGATGTGAATTACTCATATTATGGCGCTAATATTCCTGGATTTTCTTATTTTGCTATAGCTGCAGAGAAGATTGAAGCGGCAGAGGAGATAGTTGAGGAAGCGGCAGAGAAAAGGATAGTTGAGGAAGTTGAAGATGCGGCCATAGATATAGGGAAGGATATCTCTGATGTTTCTGGTTTTAATTATCTTTCTTTGGCTCCTGTTTTAGTGTTTATTCTTGTTGTTTTATTTATATTGTTGTATAGGCGAAATAATAAGATGAAGAAGACAGGGGAAGCAATGAAAAAGGAGCAGCATGTGTCCAGGCATCGCCAGCATAGGAAGAAACATAAGCGTCATAAAACTAAGCATCACTGATCAGATATACCTTATCGTTTTTTCTTACTCTATCTTTTGTTTTGATTGCAATGTTTGTTCCTTTTTTTGCAGATTTGATGTTTTCTCTGCTTATCTGCATTGATGCTATGTTTTGTTCTATTATCCCTGTTGTGGGGCCCTGAATCATTATATTATCTTTTAATTTCAGTTGTTTAGTTTCTATCTTAATCTCTGCAGCTTTTGGTTTGGGATAGTAATTTATCACTTTTCCAATATATGATTTCTTTTTTGTCGCTTTACTGCCATAAGCATCTGTGAATTCCTCTATTGGCCTGGCCAGGAAGAAGCCTGATGAAAAGCCCCTGTTGTATACTGTTTTCAGTTTTTTTAATAAACTGTTCTTGTTTATTTTTTTATTTCTTTTTACCGAATCAATAGCTTCTCTATAGCATCCTGTTGTTGTTTTTACATATTCCGGGCTTCTGTTACGGCCTTCTATCTTGAATGAGCTTATATCTGCTTTTATTAGTTTATCCAGGAATGGAAGAGTGCATAGGTCTTTTGGGCTTAGGATATAATTGTTTTGGATCTGTAATTGATGCTTCTCTTCTGGGTCTGTTATTATGTAGCTTCTTCTGCAAGGCTGCAAACAATCTCCCCTGTTAGCTGATCTGTTGAATAAAAACTGGCTGAGAAAACATCTTCCTGATATGGAAACGCACATTGCGCCATGGATGAATGTTTCTATCTCTAAGTTTAGTCTGTTCTTTTTTACTTTCTGTATTATCTTTTTAATATCTTCTAAAGTGCATTCTCTTGCAAGGACAATCCTTTTTATGTTAAATTTTTTATGATAATATTCTGCTGCTTCATAATTGCTTACGCTTGCCTGTGTTGAGAGATGAATTCTTAGGTTTAACCTGTTGCAGAGCTTTAAGATAGAGAAGTCCCATGCTATTATCGCATCAATATCTGCTTGTTTTGCTTTTTTTAGGATGTTTTCTATTTTTTTTGTTTCATCCTGATAAATTATCGTGTTTAATGTGAGATATGCCTTTACTTTGTTTTTATGGCATAAATCTACTACTTTTTTTATCTCTTTTAATTCGAAGTTTTTTGCATTAGCACGCATATTCAATTCCTTTATCCCGAAGTATACAGCGTCTGCTCCTGCTTCTATTGCTACTCTTAAGCTTATTGGGTCTCCTGCAGGCGCCAGAAGTTCTGGTTTATTAGAAATCATCTTATATGTTCTATATTTATCACTTTTATATCTTCTTCTATCCTGGGGCATGCAGTGTTTATCCATGATTCTATGAAGTTGAAATTTTCCAGCTGTGGATAGTCTATTGTATCAAATAGGATGAAATAGAAATTCTTATCAGGAAATCTCTTCTTTAATTCAATGGCTTCTTTAAACTTGTTTTGGCGTGGTTTTGTTGAAATAATCACGCCTATTTCCTTAGAGGAATAGAACTTCATCATTTGCGCCTTTCTTTTCATTTTTATTCTTTCTATATCTCCTTTCTCAATCTTTTTAAACTCATTTGATAGTGGGTTGAAGGTAAAAACCGGCTTGTGTGTCTTTAGGGCTATGCCAATGGGATGAAATCTTCCATCGCCAATATAGAGATATGCGTCAACTTTTCTTGAGAGTTCTTTGACTGAACTTTGGCTGCATCCCAGTACCTGTCCAAGATATAGGTGTTTTCCCTTTTCTAAGAAGATAATTTTTCCTTTTTTTTCCAGGTACCCTTTTATTTTGTCAAGATAATCCAGAAATTGTACTGTTGTAGCCAGGCCAAGCTTAGATGGAAGTTTTTTATCTTTTATTTTAGATATGTCTATTGAACCGGCATATCTTGCTTCTACGAATAATGTTTCCATATTAATGTGGTTGTTATTTTATTATATAAATATATTGGAATAAATTGGCCATGTTTGTCCAATTGATTGTAATTGGGATGTGCCTTTTTCTTCTTCACTACTTTGAAATAGACCGAATCATTTATATAATAAAAATCCCTAATCGTAATTATGGCCGAGTTAAAGAAGGTATTAAACTATAAGGTACTTCTTTTAATCGTAATTAATTCTATCATGGGTACGGGCATTTTTTTCCTTCCTGCTTTGGGTGCACAGAAGGCGGGGGCTGCTTCTTTATTATCCTGGACAATATTGTCTTTTTTTGCGATTTACATTTCAATGTGTTTTGGGGAGCTTTGCTCTATGTTTCCAACTTCAGGCGGAGTTTATGAATACTGTAAGCATTCATACGGGAGACTCGCCAGCTTTATTGTGGGCTGGCTTACTCTTATAGGGGGCAATATAACAATAGCTATGCTTATCATCGGGGCTATATCATATCTTTTACCTCCTAAAATGCCTCAGCTGCAGCTTTTCATCATGCTTTTATCTGTATTACTGCTTTTGGTTTTTAATATTGTAGCTTACAGGGGCATGAAAACCAGCGCAATAATGCTCGTCACATTCTCTTTCATAACTTTAGGAACCATAGCTGCGTTATTAATCCCTTCTTTTTTCAGTTTCAAGGCATCTAATTTTGTGCCTTTTTTCAATTATGAGGCGCCTATGATTTTTATCGCTATCTTTTTTATCGCTGAAACATTTTTTGGATGGGAAGCGCCAACTTTTCTTGCAGGAGAAACAAAAGACGGGCATAGGGTAGTGCCGAGAGCATTAGTCCATGGAACTATCATCATATGCATTATCTCGCTTGCTTTTGTGTTTTTCTCGATGGGAACATTAGGCTGGCAGCAGCTTGGGGAATCTCATGCACCTTTATCTGATCTGGCCAATTTTCATTTTGGTGAAATTGGGAAAACAATATTTATGCTGCTTACATATCTGGCCATTATCGGATCTGTTGCTGATTGGGTTGTTTCTTCCCCCCGGTTAATATTAAGCATGGCTAAGGATAAATTATTTTTGCCTCAGTTTGGTTTAATACATAAGAAATTTAACACGCCTTCCAGAGCAATAATTCTCCAATGTGCCCTATCAATCATTTTTGTCTTTATAGGATTGGGTTCTTATGAAACATTGCTGCATTTGCTGGTTCCGATCCTTATTATAATGTATTCTCTTGTGATACTTTCTGTTGTAATATTGAGGTATAAAAAACCAGATCTCAAAAGATATTATAGAGTACCTTTCGGAAAAGTTGGCCCTATAGTCGTTGTTGTGTTTTTTTTGGGATTAATTTTAGCATGGCTGTATTTTACAGAGAATGCTCTTACTGTGCTACTAAGGGGGTTTACCTTGATTTTGATAGGAGTTCCTGTTTATCTGCTGCTTGAGATGTATTATAATCCCAGAGCTATCAGGATTGTAGATGATATGCTTGCCTACCTGACATTTCTTACTGAAAGATTAGCTTTGCCTGTTAAGGTAAGAAAAGATATAATAATCCTTCTTGGAGATATTAAAGGAAAAGTTGTTTTAGAATTTGGCTCGAGTGTCGGCACATTAACTATGCATCTTGCCGAAGAAGTCGGGCCGGAGGGAAAAATATATGCTACAGGTATTTCAAAGAGAGAAGTGATGATCGCAAGAAAGAGGGCGATGAAGAAAGGCCATAATCATGTAAATGTCATTCATGATCTTCAGCATTCTACAAGGGTGCATCCAGATGTTCCAAATATACATACAATTGTTTCTGTAGGAAGCCTGGGTTATTTACAGGATGTAGAAAAAGTGTTGAAAGAGATGAACAGAAAACTCAAGAAAGGGAGCAAGATATGTTTTGTTGATTATGACAAGCTTTTTGATATAATCCCTAATGTAGAATGGCTGAACTCTGACCAGAAAATAAAGAGAATATTCAAGAAATGCGGTTTCAATGTTTCTATAACGAGAAAACAGGGATTTGCATGGAAATATATATACATTCATGGTATAAAAGAAAAAGAAATATAAAAAAATAAAAAAGAAGACTTATTTCTTTTTCTTCTTTTTTGCTGCCTTTTTCTTTGTAGCTTTTTTCTTCTTTTTTACTACTTTCTTCTTCTTTACTGCTTTCTTTTTTGCTGCGATTTTCTTTACCTCCAAATATTATAGTCAATTAAGACTGTGATAGATAATTTCTCCAGAAAAAATGTAATTTATTTTTTTTGACACACATCATTTTTTTCTCGACGGTAAATAAATTTTATATAATATTACTTGTTAATTTTATATATAAATGTTTCTATTTCCCAAATTTCCGACGAGAAAAATCGAATTTTTTCATTAAAAAATCATTTTTTTGAAATCATTTTTTTATCTTTTATTTTCTGAGATTTTCTCGACGAGAAAAATAGGTGATAAATTATTTTTATTTTTCCAAATTACCTGTTTTTTTATCTTTTTAAAGAAATTTTGTCAAAATTAATGGATTGATAATTTTATTTTTTTTATTAAATAAATTAAAAAAAATCAATCTTTAAGTTTTTTTATCAGATTTTCGAGAAATTCTTCATAATTTTTTTCTGCTTCGAGAAATTTTAATGGAACGTCTCTTGTTATTTCTTCCCCTTTAAATTGTTTTAATTGTTTTTCAAGAAGAAAACTTATTGTTTCTTTTTCATCTTTTGTCAAATCCATCTGGCTCACCTTGGTTTTTTTTATTTAAAAATTAAGTGCTCCGTGCGAGATTCGAACTCGCGTCACTGCCTCGAGAGGGCAGAATGATTGGCCGGACTACACTAACGGAGCGTTGTGTTGTTAGAATTATGCCTTGTTTTTAAAACTTTCTTAGAATAATTTTTTAAAGATATGGCTTTTCTTATCTTTTATGCCGTGGTGGGACAATCCGGTACTCCGGCTGACTCGAAATCAGCTTTCCGCAAGGATTTCTCGGTTCAAACAGAAAACGGGGTTTTCTTATTCAAGAGAACTTACTTTCTTTGGAAATCCGAGCCGCGGCGTTTTTTAAAATGAAAAAAGAAGATAAAGA
>JAGLMD010000051.1 GCA_023140175.1 Nanobdellota archaeon
AGAAATGCTCTTATTATTAAACAACAAATACCAGATCCTTTTCTTCCTCAACTATTTCTTCAACTTTAAAATACTTATTTATCAGTTCCTTTATCTTTTCTATCTTATGGCTTCTTTTCAAAGCAGTAAGAATAAATCTTCCTTTTCCAACCCTTTTTATCTCCTTAAGCCCTTTATCTATATCAGCAAAGTTTTGTATAGCAGTAATCGATATTACATAATCAAAGAAATTATCTTCAAAAGGAATATTCTCTGCTGCAGCAACTTTATATTTTATCTCATCCTTCTGCCTTGCTCTCGCGATCAATTTTTTAGCAGGATCCACACCATATCTAATGCATTTCCATGGCTCTGTTGTCAGTCCAGTGCCGCATCCCACATCCAGCAATTTATCATTCTCCCTAGGATTAAGATAATTCTTTATCAGCTCAATCTTCTTCAGCTGCTCTTCCTCATGCAGCTCTTCATATCCTTCAGATATATCATCATAATATGTCATATTATAATTGGTTGTGATAATGTTTTTAAGTTTTTTTAATATGCAGCAGCAGACATAAATAAAGCATAATTAATAGCTGCTGCTAAATGTGGGTATTGCGATTTCTATAACATAAGAATTTAAGAATATGGTTCTGAAAAAATTCATATGGTTTTATGAGTTACCATATAGTAATCAAAAAGTTTATATAGTAATATTAGTTACCACATATTATGACTAAGAGATTTAATAAGATAGAATTAATAGGATTAAATGAGGCATACCAAAAAGTACTGTATTGGTTCTTTTCGTTTCCAAATATAGGGATAGGATTAAATGATTTGTCTTCTGAACTGAAGATATCAAAAACAACCGCTAAAAAGATAATTAATGTCCTGGAAAGAGATGGTTTCCTAATAAAAAAGGTATATGGCAAAACATGGAGAATTACTTGTAATAGGGAGCATCTATATAATTTCACACGCAAAGTTGTTTTTAACTTAGCTATGGTATATGAGGCCTATGAAAATGGGCTAAGGGATGATATTTTTAAAGTTGTGGGCAATACAAAATCAATAATACTATTTGGAAGTTATAGGAAAGGAGACGACACAGAAGAAAGCGATATTGATATTGCTATAGAAGTCGCTGACAACGAAGAAGTAAGGGTAGTTGAATCAGGGATTATACCTTTATTAGGATATAGGGAAAATGTTCAAGTTAATCTTCATATATTTTCAAGGAATAAGGTTGACCTGAATCTATTTTCAAATATAGCAAATGGAATAGTGCTTGAAGGATTTTTGGAGGTAAGAGTTTGAGATATAAAAGGCCCGATAAAAAAAATGCTTTAAGTATTGTCGAAGCTTCTGAAAGGGATATGAAATTTACATTATCCATGAGATCGACAGAAGAATCAGGGTCAACTATTGTAAGAAATATATATGAATGTTTTAGGATGCTTGGAAATGCATTATTGGTTTCAAAAGGGATAGAATCAGGAGATCATGTAACTCCGGTAAGAGAACTTATGAAACTAAATGTAGAAACGAAAAGACCAATAAATATCATTGATAATTTAAGAAGATTAAGGCATAATATAAACTACTATGGTTATAAACCAAAACTTGATGAAGTAAAAGATGTTATTTCAATAGCTGAAAGTACTTTTCAGCCATTAATTAATAAAATAAGGGAAAAAATAAAGTAGTTCATGATTTATTCTCCCTTATACCACTCAATTTGATTAAATATGAATTCATACCTTAAAATTTTTAAACCTTGCTTAATTCAATCAGCCAATGAAAGCTAAAATCATAGGGCTGCTTAAAAGATACACTGGAAAAAAGCACATATTTCTTACTCAAAGAGGCAATAAATCTATCTTTCTTTCACTCAAGATAGCTAAAGCATTATCCATGAAAAAAGTTCTTGTCCAGGATCAGGGAGGCTGGATCACATATTTGCAGTATCCTGAAAGGCTGAACATGGAAATTATAAAATTAAAAACTGATTTTGGAATAATAGAGCCTAATGAGCTCAGCAAAAACCTTAACTTTGAATCAGTTTTGCTTGTTAATTCTCTCTCTGGATATTTTGCAGAACAGCCAATAGGATTGATATATGCAATATGCAGACAAAAAAATGCCTTATTGATTAATGATGCCTCAGGAAGCATTGGCACAGAAAATGCAAAATTCGGAGATATAATAATAGGCTCATTCGGCGAAGGAAAGCCCATTGATTTAGAATACGGCGGTTTTATTGCTGTAGATGATCTCTCTATGATTAAGAAAATTGATTTTGATGAAGCAGCCTTTGACGCACAAAAAATGGAAACTCTGAAAATAAAACTAGAGAATCTGCCTCAAAAACTTAGGTATTTTGAAAAAATCCACAATCAGATAAAGAAAGGCCTTGCATCAATGGACATCCTTCATCCAGACAGCAGGGGAATAAATGTTGTTATTGCGTTTAAAGACAAATTCGAAAGGGAAAGAATTATAAATTACTGCAATGAGCATAATTACGAATATACAGAATGTCCAAGATACATAAGGGTTAATGCACCGGCTATAAGTATTGAAGTTAAACGTTTGAGAGGTGAATTAAATGGAACTACCGAATTCAATGGATGAATGCCTTTATTTTACAAGAAGAAGCTTAGATAATGATGGAAAAGCAGTTGCATGGGTTCTTAAGCCGGACTGCCCTAAATGCGGGAAGGATAAGATCGGCAAGCCAGTTAATCCAAAGACCGGAAACGCAAAAATAAGGGCTAAAGAATATGTTTGTCCTGCTTGCGGCTATACTGTACCTAAAGATGAATTTGAGCCTACTATTACTATGAATATCCAGTATAAATGCCCTCATTGCGGGAATGAAGGAGATGCAACTACGCCTTATACAAGGAAGAAGTTCCATGGAGTGGATGCATATGTCTTTCAATGCGGGAAATGCAATGAGAAGATCCCTATCACAAAGAAGATGAAGGCTATCAAAAAGAAATGAATAAGATTATTTTCTACAGCACAAATCTTAAAGCAAAAGAAGCGAATATAAGGGAAGTAATTCTAAATGGATTGGCAGAAGATAAAGGATTGTATATGCCTAAATCTTTTCCAGTTTTCACAAAAGAAGAACTTGATTCTTTAAAAGAAATGGATTACAGGGAAATAGCTTTCATGGTGATGAAAAAATTTCTTCATGGCTTTATTGAAGATAAGGCATTAGAAAAAATCTGCCGGGACTCTTACAATTTTCCCATACCCTTAGAAAAACTGGATGAGACTAAATACATCATGCGCCTTGACAAAGGCCCAACAGCAGCTTTTAAGGATTTTGCAGCAAGAGCCATGGCAAGAATCATGCAGCAATTCACAGAAGAGGATAAAAAAGAACTATTGATTCTTACAGCAACATCCGGTGACACAGGAAGCGCTGTTGCAAACGCTTTTCATAATCTAGACAACATAGAAGTGGTTATCCTATTCCCTGAAAAAGAGGTTACGGAAAGACAAAGAAAACTGATGACAACATTAGGGGGCAATATTACAGCAATTTCTGTAAACGGAAAATTCGATGACTGCCAGGCATTAGTAAAAGATGCATTCGTAGATAAAGAATTGAACAGCTTAAACCTTTCTTCAGCAAACTCAATCAACTTCGCCAGGTTAATGCCCCAGATTGTGTATTATGTTTATGCTTATTCAAGATTGGGGAAAGTCAATTTCTCTGTTCCATCCGGAAACTTTGGTGATCTTATGGGCGGCCTTATTGCAAAAAAGATGGGCCTGCCAGTAGATAAATTCATAGTAGCTGTAAATGAGAATGATGAGTTTATGAAATTCTATAAGACCAGCATTTATGAAAAAATATCCCCATCAAGAAACTGCTTATCAAATGCTATGAATGTCGGCCATCCAAGCAATTTTGCAAGATTAGCTGCTTTATACAATGGAATAATAGATGACAATGGAATTTTCTCCAAAATGCCGGATATGGAAGCAATCAGAAAAGACATGTGGGCATACTCAGTGACAGATGAACAGACAAAAGAAGAGATAAAATCTGTTTATGAAAGATATCATACTTTAATTGAGCCGCATGGCGCAGTTGGCTTATATGCTTATGAAAGATATTTAGAAGAAACAAAAGATAACACAATAACTGTTTGCTTTGAAACAGCAGACCCTGCAAAATTTCCAGAGACAATAAGAGAAGTGCTCAACATAGAACCAAAATTGCCAGATTCAATGAAACTTGCTCTGGAAAAAGAAGAAAAAATAGGGAAAATTCCTAACGATTACAAAATCTTTAAAGAGTTTCTGTTAACTAATTTCTCAAGATGAAATATATCGGAGTTATAAATGCCAAAAGAAATGCCGAAAAGGTTGATGAATTCCTCTTTGAAGCATATCAAAGATTTGAAAAAGGACTAAAAGCACATGGATTAAGCCTTCTTTTAGCAGCAGCAGAAAATTATGGAGCAAAATATAATTCTATAAAATTAACTCTGGAGTCTGCTAAGAGAAATGAATTACTTCCTGACTCTTTTGTTATTCCCGATTCTATTGATAAATTTAAAATTTATAGTTAACTATATCTGGGTTGGCTAAAAAAGTAACTATAAATTTACTCGTTTTTAATCTCTGACTTTGCTTTACTAAAACTTATAAAGATTAGTAAAATAATGCCAATAATTAACTCCACTACATAGACCCATTGAGGTAAACTTACTAAATACTTATTCAACATATTGTCAAGACTCATACCTAAAAAACCTCCGCCAATTACCCCTAAAAATATATCAATAGCTCTTGCCCTTATCTTCTTTTTTTGGTTCATTCAAACCACCCTGTTTATTGAATGTATGGGCGCTAATTTATAAATTTTCCCATTAAAATAAAAATTATCAGATCTAAGGCATGATACATTTGTAAGGAAGTTAAGAGAATTAGGCAAGAAGGGATTGTAGACAGGAAGGTCAAAGAAGATAGAAGAGTAGAGTATACCCTTTCTAATAATAGTATGAAGATTCTTGAGTAGTTATCAAGGATAAATGATATTATGAAATAAGATGAATATCAACCGTTTACTTTACAGTTCACTAAAGAGTCCAAATGGTTAACAT
>JAGLMD010000052.1 GCA_023140175.1 Nanobdellota archaeon
GCCGCATAGTTTAGCTAATGGGTAGGGGGTTTTTCTTAATTTTTCATTTGGAAATGTTAAGAAGAGTCTGCCATTCGGCTTAAGGACCCTTTTCATCTCACTTATGCACAAATCCAGTTTAGGCATATGTTCAGGTACGTAAAGTATAACTTCGTGTTTTTTAGATTTCTCTCCTAATTATGGTTTTGCCAACTTAATACAAATTAAATCAATAATTGAGAATAATGAATCAGTAACCAAAAACATCTTTTATGATGCACAGGGAAGAGTTTCTGATGAACAGAATCCTTATATTGAAAGCTTTACTTTAAGTATTTCTACTCCTTCTCCAACTGAGAATAAACATTTTTGTTTCCTCCTGTAACAGCTTCTTTGAGCTATTAGTATAAAAGTAAATATATAAGGGACACTCGGAGAATGTATAACGTTTGTTAAACAATTCGCATATCATAAAATAGGTTATAGTGAGGAGATATATAAGCAGAAGAAAAGTAGCTAATGTGTAAAAGGTACCGGGCTACTTTTTGGTTAGTAGAAGTTCTGAGAATTATAGGCAAGGCTTTATTCACATCCCTATTATTTTCTTAACATGCTTTAGAAAAGTCAATGCATTCTTTATAGAATCATCAGCAGGCTCTTTATTCGCATCAGGAAGCTTTTGGTATGTGAATTCTCCTCTTTTATCTCTTTCAGATACTAGCAGGTTAAGAAGAGAATCTGCTTTAATCATTGTAGACTGATACATCTTCAAAAGCTCAAGATCAAGCCTACCATTGATAACAGAGTAAAATGCAAACGCATCTAATGTAGCCTTATGGACATTGGGGCTTTTTGTCTTTATCTTATTCTTAAATAAAATGGCTTTTGTTGCGTAAAATATAGAATAGTAAGCGTGTGCAATGACTCCGCTGTAAAAAGTATCCTGTTCAAGCAGTTCTAGTTCAGTCTTTAAATCACTATCTTCTGAAATCTTAAACATTGTCTCAGCATGTTTAAGCTCATTTTCTGCTCTCTTGAAATTGAGGATTATGAGTGGTTTATCTATATTCTTTTCTTCAATTATGCTGCCTATTTCCTTATGAGCATCAACTTTCTCTTTTAATTCTTCTTCATTATAAAGATAATCATATTTTGCTTTGTAGACCATTTCTTATTGCTCCCTTTATAATCTGGTAATAGGCTTCAACACCGTAAAAAAGCAGATGTTTCCTGAATACCTCTTTGCCAAAATTTTCATCTTCTGATACGAGCATTTGATAAAATTCATCTCTTGTGAGTATATGTTCGTCAACATCATTGACTGCGAGCCTTGTCACTTGCTTGACATATGGCTTGATTTCTTTCTTTTTTAGGTCATCCTCAACTATTATGACTAAATCAATATCTGAGCCTTTTCTTGCCTCTCCAGTTGCATGGCTTCCTGCAACAAGAAGCGTAAAATAAGGGGTGGATTTAGAGCAGCTTTCTATTATTTCGTCAATAATAGGGATATTTTTTTTGTAAGCTTCTTTCCTGTCAAGGTATGATAAGTAAGTTAGAATAGCAGGATTTTTAAAATTAAGCCTTACAAGAGTCAAATTCCCTTTTTTCTCGCTTGTCAGTATATTCTCGCTTAACTTAGCAACTGAGTTATAAGTCCAGTTATAGGATTTTTTATCCAGTTTTTTCATAATCTCCTTTAATGTAAATTCAGATAAGAGATTTTTTCTGAATAAATCAATAATTTTAAGCTCTTCTTTGTAGATTTCCATGTTTATACTTTCAAAAGGATAAGTTTATACTATGAAAAGGATAGATAGTATATAAAACTTTTGTTTTTGAAATGGAGTATGTAGGCACGACCTGATACGTTGCTTTCGAATGTCTATGACCTGCAGACGCTCAATAGATACGCTTTTGAAAGGAACCCGCCATTTAATAAGGTTGATCCTGATGGACATGCATTCTGCGGCGGTACTTGCATGTTTTTAGCCTTCACTGGTATAAATTTATTATTTAGGAGGGCAAGCAACCTATGGTTCAGATTAGATATATTGGCATGGCTTATTTATACCCGGAGGATAAGAGTTTCTTCGATACAGTTCTTGTTTTTTTCCTATTCTTC
>JAGLMD010000053.1 GCA_023140175.1 Nanobdellota archaeon
TAGTCGGAAAATTTATATATTTTCATGCATTTATAGCTATATTAGGAGATATTATGGCCATAGAGAAAGAAGAACTAAAGAAGCTGTCTCTTCAGGAGAGAATTAAGAAATTAAAGGAGATTGAAGAAGAGAAAAAAATAGAGATTGAAGAAGCCGAGGATCTGATAAAAAGTGCTGAAGCAGAGATTGAGAGAAACAAGGATGTACCGGATATAGAAGTGCCTGAGATAGAGCCCATTGATATTACCAGGATTTTTGGGGTCGAGGAAGGATTAGAAACCACAGTAAGAAGAGAAGTAAATGCTGAAGAGAATACGGAAATAAAGTATACTCCCTCTGCTGAATATGATGCTGAGGTTGGATCTTTATGGGCTGTGAGTGAAGGGAAAATAAAGGAAGATGAGCGAATTAGAAAATTTGAGGATAGTGTAAAGTATGAAACAACTGCTGACCAGGCAGATGATGCTACTGCATCAAGATCTGTCCATAAGAGAATAAAGAAGTATACAATGGGCTGATTTTGAGAAAACTTTATAAATTATATAGAATAGAGAATCTAAAACAAGATGCGTTTAAACAAGAAACAGCTTAGTAAACTGCCTCCTGAAGAGAGAATACATAAATTAAAGGAAATTCAGGAGACAAAGAAGGAAAAAACCAAAACAGTTAAGGAGATAGAGTCCCTTATAAAATCTGCTGAAGAAGAGATAAGAAAAAAAGAGGATGTCGAAGAAGAAAAGCAGGGGGATATTTCTCAGATAGTTGAAAATAGTGAAGGCCTGGAAGATACGGTCATAGAAGAGAGTCTGGAACATGAAGAGAAGGTAAAGTATGATTCTATAGTAACTACTGAGTATGATGTGAATCAGGCTCAGGGAGAAAAGTATGAGATACCCAATCCTGAGCAAGAGGAAGAACAAAGAATAATGGAACAAGGTGCGAAAGCAGATTATAACCAGGAAACATATACTCCTGAGGAAAGAAAAGAAGGACAGCCTCAGGGTAATATGCCGCAAGAACAGGCAGGGGATTATAATGGTGTACAGACAGAGCAGGGAAAAGAAGAAGAAGATTTCAGCATGATGAGGCGGCCTGAAGAGATCCAGGAATTAGTCAAAACAAGAGATGTTTTTGATCTGACTGATTTCAGTGTCATGAAAAAAGAGCTTATTGCGAAGGTTGTAAAGGAGTATGTCCCAACATACCAGAACACTAGAGTATAACTAATGCTTTATTATGCTCCAGAATATTCTTAAGATTGATAAAAAAGAAAGTGCTATTATGATATAATTCTCTATAGTATATGATATACCAATACCAAAGACAGGAAGGCCCCTTCTTAGGTTGATGATGGAGATAAAGAAAAGTACAGTAAAAATCAATAAAAGGGCCAATAATAGTATGAGTTCTTTGTTTGTTGATTCTGGCATGATAGTACTAATATTTAATTCTATATTTATTTATTTATGTTTTGGAGAAAATACTTCGAATTCCGGAAAAGGTTATATAGTCCAGGGGATTATAGCATAGTTATGAGGGAGAAATACGAAAAAGTAAAGGGGGCATACAAAGAATTGCATAAGAAATTTCTTGAGAATAACCCTTTTCTTATAAAATACCTTGATAATGGAGTATGGGCACCTTCCCTGCCTAAGGAATTGTTCAGGATATTTGGGAAATACGAAGACAAAAGCAAGACAATCCTGGATCTTGGATCAGGAGACGGTTTGGCAGTGATGGTTGCTTCTGTATTCTTCAATCATGCTTATGGCGTTGAAATAGATAAAGGATTCTTTGATATCTCGAATAAGATGAAGGAAAAGCTCGGCATAGATAATGTGACTTTCATAAAAGAAGATTTCTATAACCTAAACCTTAACAATTATGATATACTATTTATAGCGCCTGACAAAGAATTCTCATTGAAGCTGGAGAACAAGATTGCAAAAGAACTTAATGGAATACTCATAGTATATTCATCGATATTTAAACCAAAGACATTAAAGAAAATAGATGAATTTGAGACACACCATTTTTCAGTGAGTGTCTATGAAAACAAAGCAAAGAAAGTGTGAGGGTCGTCTATTTTTACATTTCCTATCAGGAAATTATTTTTTCCAAGAACCTTTATATTATTCTTCCTCTTAAGGAGGTTATAGAAATCATTCTTGCAGCTGGGAATGACGCTATCAGGAGAATATTCTACAATATCATCTGCTGCCTTAAAGCGATTGATGCTATAAACTCCGATGCCTTCAGAATAAATGACAACACATTTTAGGGCCTGCCTGAAATATGAAGCTATGTCTGTATCATGTTTCTCTATGATCGAGAGATTCCTTAAAGCAATCTTCTTGCTTTCTTCGCAGTGGAAGCTGCATGGAAAATGGGTCAATAGGCTTATATCAAAAACACGAAGAGAGTAATTATTCTGCCATGGATAGTTAATGCTATAGGAGTTATTGAATGTGAAAGGCAATAAATCAGATGTTCCTTTAGATGCATCAGGGAAATTTTTTTCAAAAAACCTGCAGCAGCAATCAGGATAGCCCAATAATCTGCCCAGGCTGTAATGGTCATCATGCTTTTCATTTTTGAGGGCTTTTTTAGCAAGCTCTTTGTCCTTTGAGATATAGATGAAAGGATGGCCTTGCTGCGGATGATCAAGGCTAACTTTCAATGCCTTATCACTATAGTTTCGGGTTTTATCGACATGCTTGATGATCTTGAAATCAGAGACAACAAAAGAGAGATTATTCTTAGAAAGAATATCAAGAAAAGTCTTATCATTATAGAATATCTGCCTTGTGACTGGCTTGGCATCTGCTAAAACATAAAGTATCTCTAAGGCCTTTGTCAATGAACCAAGATTATCTTTCAACTCTAAAAGCATGACAAATAAAGAAGTGAAGAACTATTTAATCCTTTTTATTATACTATTCAAAAATAGTTACTAATCTTTATATACATTCTTTGTAATTTTGTAATTAATAGAGAGTGGGGACTAGATTATGGAATTTGATATACCTAAAAGAGTGCATCCCAATATTGAGCATTACAGAAAAGAGGAGCTTGATATTGCAAAAAGGTTTGCTGCAGAAGTGAATAAAGAGATGGGCAGGTTTGTAAATGCGATTGTGCTCTTTGGTTCAAGCGCAAGAAATACTTCTACACCAAAGTCAGATATTGATGTGCTGGTGCTTATCGATGATATGTCTATCATCGTCAATAGGGATGTGGCAGATGCCTATAGGATGATAATTCAAAAAATGATAACCAAAGTATCGAGAAGGCTGCATGTTGTGACATTAAGGCTTACTGCTTTCTGGGATTATATAAGAAATGGTGATCCTATCGGGATAAACATACTAAGAGACGGCATATCTCTCTCTGATACGGGTTTCTTTGACCCATTGCAATTATTGCTCAAGAAAGGAAAGATAAGGCCTTCAAAGGAAAGCATATGGGCATATTATGTAAAGGCACCTTCAACCTTAAATAACTCAAAGTGGCATATAATGCAGGCTGTCATTGACTTATACTGGGCTGTCATTGATTCTGCACATGCTGCTTTAATGAGCCAGAATGCTGTGCCGCCGACTCCAGAGCATGTGGCAGATATGCTTGATGAAATACTTGTGAGGAATGGAAAACTAGAGAAGAAATATTCAAAGACTATGAAGTCTTTCTATGAGAGAGCAAAGGCTATAATGCACCGCGAGATACTTGAGGTAAAAGGCAGTGAATTTGATAAATACTTTGAAGAAGCAAATGAGTTTGTTGACAGGATGAAGATATTTATTGATGGCCATAATGGTTAGATTGTAGTGACTTTCTAGTAGTTATAAAGCGGCATATTTATAAAGCGATTCTTCTTCTGATATGTGAAGATGTTTTATAATGCTAAAAAGCAATCATTGAAATTAGAGAATAAGCTAAATGGCCTAGATAATAATGTAAATGAACTACTGAAATTAAGGGGAGAGGTGTTATCTGAATTTGGAAACAAAGTAAATTTGAATGAGTCTATATCCGACCTATTCCCTGTTTATTCAAAGATTGAAAGATTTGTTGAAGATAAGTCAAAGTACATACCATATAGTTCAGATAATCTAGTGGATCTGATTACAGTCCTTTCCTTAGCAGTAGGATATGGCTCTTATTACCATAATGAAGATCAGATAGGGTCAAGTGATCCATCTATTGGAATAACCTATTTAGGTGAGAAGACAGGCCAGATCATCCAGGGGATGTATACAGGTGCTTTATTATCAATGATAAGCAGAGGAAACCAGAAACAAGGATCTTCTGGTAAATTAATTCTTGATGGCCATTCTTTTAAGAAGGAGTTTAGGAAGAAATTTAAATTATCAGCAAAAGCAGATACTAATATTAAGTGCAGTGGAAATCCGAATATCCCTTACTTGTTCCTTTTTGCCCGGGATTTTGATGATCTAATCATTAAGAATCTAAATGGTGATTATTTGGGTGCATATATGGCCAGCAGGGATGGAACAGGATATAAACTTGAATTTATTGGATGCAAAGGCAATCGTATTGGAGAAGGTATCTCTTCTGAAAAAGGCAAGCTGTTTAATCTTACAGGGAGGGATTGTGAAGGAGATAGATCATTTTCAAAGGGTGCAAGCTATAATGGTTTTATAGGTTTTATGTATGCTCAAGGCATGAAGGGAAATAATTTGCTCTATAAATATGGGGAAGGGGGATCTACACCTATTTTTATTTTAGACGACATAAAGGATGAATTGAATCATCCGGAACTTTTTGCAGATGGCGGCAAATGTGAAATCATGTATATCAGAAACAGCAAAGCAAACAACACCAAGAATGCCCATAAAATTTTTAGAGGAAGTGTATCTAGTGATGCTAACTTAAATCATATTATTGTCAAGAATAATGGAGATAGTTTCATGATAACTGTTTCAGGAGAATATTCTGGGGCGATATCTAATTGGATTGATGATAAAAAAGAGATCGATAAGCTTCTTGATAAATATGATCTATTGTGTGTTTAATTCCTGCATCTTTATCCTGCTGAATAAAAAAATCTTTATATCAATACTTTCTTTTTAGTGTAATGAGCTTTGAAAAGCAGAAAAAAGATATATTAACAAGAAGCGATAAGTCGAAGAAAGGAAGCATCGATGAAGGGATAAAACCATTGATTGATCTGATCAATTCTCTTCCTGATCATTATACTACATCAAGCTGTGCAGGAAGGATACTTCTAATTGAGATTACTGATTCAGGAAGGAAAGATGAGAGTAAATGGGTATTTATCAAGCATTCTAAAGTGAGTTTTAGTGAGATAAAGAAAGCACTAGCTGATATTTCTGATGAAAAGATATGGCTGAGGCAGGAGAGCATGATAATACATATATGCTGCAGAGATTTAGATAGTGCTAAGAAAATGCTCTCATTATGCTGGAAAGCCGGGTTAAAGAGGACTGGTATGATCACTATCGGGAAGAAGATTATAGTGGAGACGTTTGGAACAGAAAGATTAGATACGATTATAGCTGAGAAAGGGAATGTTATTGTTTCAGATGATTATCTTAGGGTATTGATAAGAGAAGCAAATAAGAAATACACTAAGAATACAGCCAGAATAGAGAGACTATATAAGAAAATAAAAGAGTTAAAAAAATAAAAAATAATTACTTTTTCTTTGTAAGTAAGACTACTATCAACACTATCAGCCCTATCAGAACTATTGCTGCAACTCCCAACAGTGCGATATAACCTATTGAACCCATAAAGCCCCCTTCCTCTACCTGAGCAATCACTGGGAACTGAGTGCCTGGTATGGTTGTATCGTCATCTTTAGGCGGCTCAATTATGATATCTACCCTATCATCTTCTTCATCTTCATCAGGTATGTCTACTGGCGGCTTAGATACTGCACATTTCTCAACTGTCAAGATAACTGTTTCACTATAGTCCTGCTCTGGCCTTTTGGTCTCATCATAATAGACATCAATTTCTATGATATAATCTCCAGGCTCAACATCGGCTGCATCAATCCTGATGCTTTCGGTATATTCTGAATCATCAACACCTTCATCAAGTTCTATATCTATCTCTTCAAAATCCAATCCAAGGTCTAGATTAGTCACAGTTATTCTTACCTCGTCTTGATCATTTTTTCCAAGATTTAATATTTCAAGATCCAGTTCTGTTCTTCTATTGCAACTTACTATAGGAGATTTCAATCTAGCTTCCATTATCCTTACGTCATCCTTTTCTTTCTCTATCTCGAGCACATATTCTAATCTAATCTCAAAATCATTATTATTTTCATCTTCGCCTTCAACTAAGATTATAAAATCATATGTTGTACCATCATCATCAACTTTCCAGGGTATTTCAAGCTCTACCTTGAAATCTTCATCCTTATCAGCCTTAATATCATCAGTATCAGACTCCTCATCAATTTCATCGCCATCATCTATATCCTCTATTGTGACTGTTACCATGACATCTTCTATGTCAACCTCTTCATCACCATCACCACTATACAGATTTGCGATCTCGAGGTTTACTACTATCTTATCTCCTGGATGAGCTGGCTCGTCTATTTTATAGCTATCTGATTCACATGAATCATCATCACATATATTTTTGTCAGTGCTACTGCCTACCTTAATATCAAGGTCTGTTATCTGCAACTTAACATCCTCTCTTACAGTTATAGTTACACTATCCTGAGCTGAAAGGTCGCCATCATCAGTTACATTTAACTGGAAAACATATGTTCCTGCTTGTGCTGGTGTGAATGTAGGCTTTTGTGCAGCAGCGTTTGAAAGAGTTACTGTAGTGCCAGATGTCTGGCTCCATGTATAAGTCAAAGTGTCAAGGTCAAGATCTGAACTTCCTGAACCATCAAGTGTTACAGTATCGTTAATATCAACTGTCTGGTCAGGGCCTGCATTTGCTGTAGGGGCTCTGTTTACGTTATTTACAGTTATTGTTGCGGTTGTGCTATTTGAGGAATTAGCATCTGAAACTGTAAGCAAGACAGTATATGTGCCTGCATCACCATAACCAGTAAGCCATTCAAATGTTGCAGTTGTGTTATCTTCATATGTTTTTGTTAATTGAGCAGTCATGTTAGTTATAAATGTTGAACTTCCATTGTCAGGAATAGTTGATGTAATGTTAAATACCAGAGTAGAAGTTTCATTTACAGAAAGTATTGTTGGTGCATTTATTATAACAGGATTTGCACTCACCAAACCCACAAGAAATAACACCAATATACTAAAAATAGTTAATTTTTTCATTTTTTAAATCCCCCATGTTTATAGATTATTGTAATTATATAGTGAAAATAATTATAGCTTTATAAATTTTTCTATTTTATAGTAGTTAAAAATGTTACTTTTTTAGGATTATGAAAGCTGCACCAACTGCAAAAATAACTAAGCCCAAGAGCAGGATAAATGCTATTGCCAGAACAAGTGTATATTCATCAGTTTGGGCAAAGTTTATTCTGTCTTTCTTAACTACTTTAGCAGCTATAGGCTGACTGTTTTCAGATTCAGCTTTAGACTCCGGTGTATATACATTTGTAATCACTTCTTTTGTCTCTTCCGGCTTTTCCTCTTGCTTTGGTTTTGGTTTAGCTTTTTTCTTACATTCATCAATCTCTAATTCAACATATTTTGATACTAAGTTGTTATCATATTCAACTATAAAATCAATCTGATGTGTTCCCTGTACAAGCTCCGGAGCTAATCTTACAGAATCACTGTAGTCATCATTCTCATCAAGCTCTATGCTTTTTTTATAGTTAAGGTTTAGTTGTTCATTTATTATCCTGATTAATGGTCTTTCATCCTCTTTTCCAATATTCATAATATTATAATCCAGTTTGATATTATTGCTGCATGTTAATAAAGAAGGCGATATAGTCAAACTTCCTATTATTATCTCATGCCTGTTTTTCTTGAATTCTATCTCTCCTAACTCATTTTTTGCAGTATACTCTCCTTCTGTGTCTTTACCTTTTCCTTTGACTTCGACAATTATATTATAAGAATCTCCGTGCTCAACATCATAAGGCATTATGAAAGTGAATTTAATCTGTTCTGAATCACCCTCTTCCAGATCAAAATTATCGTCATCTTCTATATCATTGCCGCCATCATCTTCCAGGCCATCAAATTCAACAGTGATATCAATATCTTCAATGTCTTCTCCTGCATTATTCTTTACTTTAATCTTTACTGTAACCTCTTCGCCTGGCTCTGGTCTTGATGGTGAAACTTTTATTGATATTATTGCCAATAAATCTAAATCTTCTTCCTCAATAGTACCAGAATCTGGAGGAGGTGCAACAACAGCTGCTTCTTCTTCAGCAGGGCAAAAGTCAGGATCTCCAAAAAAAGGGTCGCTTGGTACACATATTGAATCTGCATAAATAGAAATAGCAAAAAGTATCATAACTAGTGAAATTATTATTTTTTTCATTTTTTCCTACTGAGAATCAATAAGATTACTATTAATGCTATTACAACTAAAAGACCAGTAAACAATAAAACAGTATAAGTATCAGATTGTCTGAAATCTTTTATGGATCTTATAACTGGCATGCCTGTAATTGAAGGAGAATCTGAAATCTCTACTTTTGGCTTTTGCATGGGAATAATTGTCTCTTCTTTTTCCTCTGGCTGTTCTTCTTCAGGCTCTGGCTCTGGTTCAGGCTCTGGGGTTGGTTCAGGCTCTGGTTCTGGAGTTGGTTCAGGTTGAGATTGTCCACATTCTGTTATAACCAGATTCAAGCCAGATACTTGCTCTAAGATATCGAAATTACGATATATTCTAAGCTCGATAGGATATGTCCCTGGTGAAGGATTCTGTAATGTAATCGGTATATTTTCCCTGTATTTGTTATCATCATTATCTGTATCATATTCTATCTCAAACCTGCTTTTCTCATAATTAATCCCTAAATCAGAATTTTTTAATGTATACCTGACATAATCCTCATCATCTTTTCCAAGATTGATAATCTCAAAATCTGCGACTGTCTTTAATGTGCAGCTTAACTGGCTGGGATTAAGCCTAAAATCATTTATAATCAATTCATGGCTTTCTCTTCCCACTTTCAATTGGATTGTCCAGGCTATATCATAATCATTATCTTCATCATCTGTTCCTATAATTCTTATCTCAATGTCATAAGTATCATCTAGTACGTCAATAGGCACATCAAAATCAAATTCAAATGTATGCCTTTTATCATTGCCTTCAAAATCAAGGTCAAACGACTCACTGGTGAATTCAAGGTCTTCATCATCCTCGTCTATTCCAAAGACAATTATTTCGACTTCGACATCATTTATCTCGATTTCCTGATTAGCTTCTTCGTCCCAAAGATTTTCAACTTCAATATCAAGTTCTATCCTGCTTAGAGGCTCTGCTTTTTCATCTATCTCTTCTCCGTCATTATTTATTGTCTGTGTTTCAGAGTCTACTTTCACCCTTACTTTCTTAAGGTTAAGGTAGCTCATTACATCAAGTATGAAGAAATCTGAAAATGTCTCTGAACCTATTGTCAAATCTCCAATGATCATATTTTCTTCAGTATCCTCCCCAAATGGGACAGATACCGTAACATCTATGTCTATGCTTTGGCCTGGAGCTAAAGAATCTATTGAATCAGGATCAAAATCAAGATCATATTTGCTATTTGCATTGCTGCTTATTCCTAAATTGCTTAGATTTACATTTCCGTTATTTGTGATAGTAAAGCTGTCTGAGCCAGTCTCATTATAGAATAATTCACCGAAGTCTATTGCAGTTCTGTCTAGAGTAAAGCTTTCTTTAGGATTTAATGTAAGAGTTATATCATAAGTTTCGGTGTTGCTTTCATTATCAGTTATATCGAAAGAGCCTGTATAAGAACCGGCATACATAGTTGAAGGAAGATTTGAGCTTTCAAAGCTTATTGGTGCAGTCTCATTAAAAGGTATAGTTACAGTTGACGGGCTGAAAGTTACTGAAACAGTCCTTTGATCTTCTGAACTGGTAAGATTAATTTCTGTTGGAAAAACAAAGCTTATATTAGTTGTTCCTGTGTTGTTTATAAGAAAGCTTGAACTTAATTTTTCTCCCTGGTCTTTAGTAAAGGTTTCAGAATCCGGACTTATATCAAAACCAGCAGCTACAAAAGAAACATAAAATAATAATATTAGGGTAAGTAGGATTTTCTTCATAAATATATCACCAAATATGTTATTATTCTACAGTGATACTTAATTATATATAAACATTTTGGTGGTTTCAATTGTTTTGGCAAAATCATAACATTTATTAATAAAATAAGTTAAGATAAAACTAAATATTAACAGGGGGTGTAAAAATGGCATTTGTATGGATAATCTGGGTAATATTTTTTGTAATTCTGTCTAGCATAAAGATAGTGTATCAATATGAAAGGGGGGTTAAATTTACCCTGGGAAAATATTCTGGAATTATGAGTCCGGGATTAAGGTTGGTCATACCTATATTCCAGACATGGCATAAGATAGATATGAGGGTAAATGTTGTTGATGTTCCTGACCAGGACTGCATAACAAAAGATAATGTATCTGTAAGAGTTAATGCTGTCTTATATTTTAAGGTCAGGAAGGCTGAGTCTGCTGTCATACAGGTCGAGGATTATATGTATGCTACAAGCCAATTGGCGCAGACAACAATGAGGAATGTTGTAGGAGAGGTCACTTTAGACCAATTATTGGGCAGCAGGGATGAAGTAAGCAAGAAGATAGAGGAGATTGTGGATAAGTCAACAGATCCATGGGGAATAAAAGTGGATAGTGTAGATTTAAAGGATGTTGTGCTGCCTGATCAAATGAAGAGAACCATGGCAAAAGAGGCTGAATCTGAAAGAGAGAGAAGAGCTTTAATAATTAAATCTGAGGGAGAAAAGATTGCATCCAGCAATTTAATGAATGCTGCAAAGGTTTTGAGTTCTTCAACTGGAGCATTGCATTTGAGAACTTTGCAGAATTTTAATGATATAGCTTCAGATCCAACAAATACGATTGTTTTTGCAGTACCACTTGAAGCCCTTGGTGCTCTAGAGGGGGTGAAAAAATGACTTCTTTAGAATTTATCATTGGCGGATCTTTAGGTGGTTTAGTGATTGCAGTAATCATCTATATACTGCTTGGATTAAGGGTTGTCAATCAATATGAAAGGGGAGTTAAATTTACCCTGGGAAAATATTCTGGAATAATGGATCCTGGATTGAGAATTGTTCTGCCAATATTGCAGTCATGGCGAAGAATAGACATAAGGACAAAGGTAATAGATGTTCCAGACCAGGAAGCTATAACAAAGGACAATGTTTCAGTGAAGATAAATGCAGTCCTATACTATAAAGTTACAGATGCAAAGCTCTCTATACTGGAAGTGAGGAATTTTATGTATGCAACAAGCCAATTGGCGCAGACAACACTGAGAAATATTGTTGGAGAGGTAAGCTTAGATGGTTTGCTTCAAAAGAGGGAGGATATATCAAATAAAATACAAGTAATTGTCGATAAGGCAACAGATCCTTGGGGAATAAAGATTGAATCTGTTGAATTAAAGCATGTAGAAGTGCCTAAGGAGATGCAAAGGGTTATGGCAAGACAGGCTGAAGCAGAAAGAGAGAAAAGGGCAGTGATAATAAAATCACAGGGAGAAGTAAGTGCAGCAGGTAATTTAGCAGCATCTGCTAAGAACCTTATCAAATATCCGGGAGCATTGCATTTGAGGACCTTAGGAACTATCAATGACCTAAGCTCTGATAAAAGCAATACAATTGTCTATGCTTTGCCTAAGGAAGTGTTATTAGCTTTGAAGAAGATTGGCGGAGGAAAGATTTAATTTTTTTTATTTTTAATAAATTATTTAAGTTGCTGGAAAGAATAATTCTTTATGCTTAATAAATCTAATTTTATCTGCAAACAATGCGGGAAATGCTGTAAGGCTTATACAGTGAAGTTATCGGGTTCTGATATAGAAAGGATAAAGAAAGCCGGCTATAAGAAAGAAGATTTTGCAGAAAAAGATGATTTTGATGTCACGACAGGAAAATATGCGTTAAAGAGAGAAAATAATCAATGTATGTTTCTTATTCAAGATGATGATAAATATTTCTGCCAGATCTATGAAAACAGGCCCGAGATATGCAGAAAATATCCTTTTTTCGAAAAAGAGGATATAGAAAGTTGTGAGCCTTCTATTAAGAAATAATATTTTTTCTATAGTATATTAATATGCCTCCCCTTATCTTTGAGTCGAACTAAAATAACAAGAATTGTGAAAATCAACGATAACATTTTTAAAGGGTCTGTTGTTCCTTTTATGGATATAATTAGAGGAGGAATTAAGAATGGCAGATTTTAAGTTATGCATTGCTGATCCTAAATCAGGAAAAACATATCAGAAAGAAGTAAAGGACAATGAGGCAGATCATTTCATAGGGAAGAATATTGGAGAGACTGTCAGTGGAGACCAGATAGGGATAAGCGGTTATGAATTCATTATAACCGGCGGTTCTGATAACTGCGGGTTTCCTATGAGGAAAGGCATTCTTGGAGTGAGAAAGAGGCTTACTTTGCTTGGGGGAGTTGGATTGAAAAAGAGATTCTCAAAAGGCATAAAGAAGAGAAAGACTGTCTGCGGGCATAAAATCAATCCAAGCATAAGCCAGATCAATCTTAAGGTCAATAAAGAAGGTTCTAAGAAACTTGATGATATTATTGGAAAGGCTGGAGGAGAGGAGAAAAAGGAAGAAGCGCCTAAGAAAGAAGAGAAGGCTAAGGCACCAAAGGAAGAAGTAAAGGAAGAGCCTAAGAAAGAAGAGAAACCAAAAGAAGAGCCGGCTAAGAAAGAAGGACCAGCCAAAGAAGATGTAAAGGAGCAGCCTAAGGGAGTGGCTAAGAAAGAAGAGAAGGCTGAGGCACCAAAGGAAGAAGTGAAGGAAGCGGCTAAGAAAGAAGAGAAACCAAAAGAAGATACTGCTAAGAAAGAAGAACCAGCCAAAGAAGAGAAGAAAAAAGAATAAATATGGCTGAAAAAAAGAAACCGAAGAAAGATACAGAGAAAGAAAGTAGTGTCCAGAAAAAGAAAAAAAGAAAAAAGAGGAAGACAAAAAGCACAACAGCCCATAAGACAAAGAAATCTGATGATTCTTTATTACCTGAAATAAATATTGGCTTAGTAGGCCATGTTGACCATGGAAAAACAACACTGCTTGAGAGCTTCTCAGGAAAGTGGGCAGACACACATTCTGAAGAAATCAAAAGAGGCATAACAATAAGATTAGGATATGCAGATACTACATTCAGGAAATGCAGGAAATGCGATACATATACAACAAAAGAGAAATGCCCTGAATGCGATTCTGAAACAGATATATTAAGAAAAGTAAGCTTTGTGGATGCGCCTGGCCATGAATCCCTAATGGCGACTATGTTAGCAGGGACAACAATAATGGATGGTGCTTTACTGCTCGTTGCAGTAAACGAGGAATGCCCCCAGCCACAGACAAGAGAGCATCTGATGGCTCTGGAAATAATAGGAATAAAAAATATTATTGTTATACAGAATAAGATAGATCTTGTTTCTGAGGAAGATGCAATAAAGAATCATAAGGAGATAAAAGAATTCCTTAAGAACACTCCTTTCAAGAATGCTCCTATCATACCTATCTCAGCACAGCATAATGTTGGAATCTCATCATTAATAGGGGCTATTGAAAAGACAATACCAACGCCAAAAAGGAGTGCTTCTCTTGATCCTATTTTCCTGGTAGCCAGGAGTTTTGACATAAACAAGCCAAGCTCTAAGACAGATAATCTTGTCGGAGGAGTATTTGGAGGGGCATTGATCCAAGGCGAATTGAAAAATGGCTCTGAGATAATGATCCTTCCGGGCTATGAGGTAATTGAGAAAAACCAGAAGATATTCAAGCCATTGAAAACAAAAATAATAGACATTAAAACTGGCAGTAAATCAGTGGATAAAATAAGTCCTGGCGGGTCAGTGGGAATTCTGACAAGCCTTGATCCAGGCATAGTGAAATCAGATAAGCTCTCTGGCTCTGTTGTTGGGGTGGAAGAGAAATTACCCCCAGTACACTATCAGTTAAAGTTAGCAGTAACACTGCTAGAGAGAGTTGTTGGCACTGAGAAGAACCTTGATGTTGAGCCAATAAAGATGACTGAAGCACTGATGCTTAATGTGAATTCTGCTGCAACTGTAGGAATAGTCACAGAACTAAGAAAAAATGCAATAAGCTGCAGATTAAAACTGCCGGTATGTGCGGATATAGGCGCTAGAGTGACTATCTCCAGAATGATAGGAAACAGGTTCAGGCTTATAGGTTATGGATTAATTCAGGAATCCAGCTAATGACAAGAGTTCTATTTCAGCCTGAAATCATGGGCTTGATCATACAGGAAATGAGAGAATTCCTCTTTAAATTCCATCTTTTTTTCTTTCAGTATTATTTTTTCTTGTATTTCTCTTAACATGAGTCCAACTCCTTTTATTAGGGAAATCTATACATATTTATATAATTAATTCTTAAATATTATAAATATTATAAAAAAAGAAAAATTTATAAATTGGTATATATTATTGGTCATAGGGGGTTTTAAACTATGAGAAGAAAAGTAATTCAGATAGCAGATTCAACTCAGCTTGTTTCTCTGCCAAGGAAATGGGCGCTTAAACATGGTATAAAGAAAGGGGATGAACTTGAGGTTGAGGAAGATGGATCCAAGATTATTGTTTCTACTGAAAAAGGCCAAAAATCTGATAATATTGAGGTGGATATCACTGGTCTTGATAGAGATTCACTAATGTTTCTGATTAGAGTATTATATATCAAAGGTTATGATGAAATAAAAATCAAATTTTCAAAAGCAGTAACAATACACCACAAAATCAACAAAGAGGTGAGTGTCATCTCAGCTATAACTGAAGAAGCCAAGAGATTGAATGGTATCGAGGTTATTGAACAGGAAAATAATTTCTGTATAATAAAGGAAATATCCGAGGGCACTATCCAAGAATTTGACAATATCTTAAAGAGGATATTTCTCCTATTAATTGCTGCATCCAATAACCTTCTTGAGGGTGTGAGAGAAAGCAAATTTGTATTATTAGACAACATAAATGAGAAGCATGACACTATAACTACATTCACTTCTTATAATCTAAGACTCTTGAATAAATTTGGCTATCATGAGAGTGGAAAGTCAAATTTATTTTACCATATAACTTTTTCTTTAGATGAGATAATAGATATTATCAAGTACACTGCGAGATATATTGGAAAAAATAAGATTGAACCATCTAAAGAGACTATGAATATCCTCCACATGATCCACCAAACATTATCATTATATCATGAATTATTCTATAAATTTGATCTAAAAAAAATTGAGAAGATTTCCCAGGATAGATCATTAATTCTTGATAAGATTGAAACACTTATGAGGAAGGTCTCTTCAAAGGACATCTTTATATTAACGAGTATGGAGCAGATTTTAGAAATAATTATTCATCTAATTAACAGCAGGTTAGCTATAAAGTATTAACCAGTAGGTGTAATATGGCCCGTATAGTTAGTATGGTATATATCAAGATTGTAGGAAACTGCATTTTCTTTCATTTCGAAATTAATTCTTAAATCATCCAGACTACAAGGATCATGCCTGAAGAAAGTCAGAATTTTAGTTTCTAATAGTAAATTAAGGAAGTATCCTAGTGTGAACTGATGGCTAACAATAAGTAGGGTAGAATCCCTATATTCAGATAAAATATGGTTCCTAAAGCTAGTTAAACGAAGCATTATCTTATCTAATGTCTCTAATTCTTTTCTTTCATCCACTGAGTTGTGAAAAAGAGATTCCTCTTTAATCTGATCTAGATAGAACAAAAATCTTTCTATAGGCACCCCATGGGTATCAATCTCTTCATATTTCACTCCCTCATATGGCCCCCAACACCTTTCATTTAATCTCGCATCACTGATAACTGTAAGGCCTTTTGTCCTTGCTATTACTTCAGCTGTTTGATAAGCCCGCTGCAATTCTCCAGAAATGATATAGTCAAGAGGAGTATCCATGAAATACGATGCCAAGTGCTCAGCATTTCTTATCCCTCTCTCGTTTAATGGAATATCTTTAGATCCCTGGATTACTCCGTCTCTTGTTGACTCAGTATCTCCATGTCTTGCATGTATTAACCTTAGCATAATCAACATATAAATACATTGAAGTTTAAAAAGTATATCATTTTATTACTTCCTAATGAGTAAATATAGAAAGATTTTTAAATTAAAAAGAGCCCCGATCCAATAATGACAGTCAGTAGATTATTAAGTATCATAGGGGGGAACGAAAAAAGAACCCCTGCTGTATTAGAGGATATGCTCAAATCTTTAGCATTACCGAGAAAAAGTTCAGAACTAGAGACTGCAGAACATGATGCCTTGCTCAAGGCAGTTGAGTCAACCACAAATGAAATACTGCGATATACCAAGACTTTATATGGAGGTGATGAAGAATCGAGAAAAAGTCAGCATGAGATGGATCAGCATTGGGCTGCGCAGAAGGCAGCATTCCAATATTTTGTGGCACATAAGAAAGAATACTTGGATTTTTTGCCTGGAAGAATATTTATATATATGCAATTTGCTGAGAGAATATTACAATATGCTGATAAATTGGAATCATTTGTAAAAAAGACAACGCCTAATGGTGCCCAGATTGTGGAATTAGGTAGCGGAAGTGCAACATTGTCGCATATCTTGGTTAATAAAAGAAGTATTGGAGCGCATATAGTGGACCTTTCTGAGGGTGCGTTAGATTATGCTCAATTCCTGGGAGAAAATCAATTTAAAACTATTGGGAATATTGGGAGCCATAGAACTGATATGTTTAATTTTTCATGGGATGAGAAGTATGATTTGGCGATGAACTCTGGAGTATTTGAGCATTTAACAATTAAGGAACAAGAAAAGCTTATCCATAGGATGTCTGATTTGATACATGATGGGGGCTTGGTTGCCATTGCAGTTCCCAATAAATCTAGTCCGATATATCAAGCAGCTAGGGAAGAGGAGAGCGGAAAAAAATGGTACGAAGCTATTAAAAGTTATCTTTACCCTCAACCATATTTGGATCCTGTTAATCTTCGGAAACTCTTCAAGGGTGCTGGACTAGAAATTTTGGAAGTTAGTGGGGTTTCATTGGCTCCTTCTGCAGTGAATAGGAAACTATGTGAAAGAACTGCAGATGTATATAATGGAAATGTTGATAAATTTAATCCTGCATCAGTTGAGGCAACAATCACTTTCTGGAGACAGTTCGAAAAAGGGCTAAGATATGAGCATCCTGATATGCTTGAAAAATTTGCCTGGTACAATTATGCTATTGGACAGAAGCCAATAAAAAGCAAAGATTGAAGATTTCTAAATTAGATATCGAATTAACATTAGACTTATGGCTGCTGCAACCAAAATACCATAAACAACCTTATTCCAGTTCAAAATCTTTTTTCCGTCGAACATTGCAAAAGGAATTAAATTGAACAAGCCAAGCCAAGTGTTAATTGTGAAGCCATAGTTTCCAATCAGGCTCAAAATTCCTTCTTTGTAGGTTATGGCTAGGGGAAGGAACAACAGAGCCATTATGAAATTCATCATCGGACCCATGGCTGATATCTTTCCATTTCTTGACTTTCCAATTGTCCTGCCAGAGATCATGACTGCGCCAGGAGCAATAAAGACAAATCCAAAAAAAGACATTACTATTGCCAAAAGTAACATCTGGTCAAATGAACGGAATTCCGCCCATGCCCCATATTTCTGGGCAAGAATCTTATGGCCTAATTCATGAAAGATAAA
Organism: Nanobdellota archaeon; assembly: GCA_023140175.1. Lineage (GTDB taxonomy): Archaea > Nanobdellota > Nanobdellia > Woesearchaeales > WJIZ01 > WJIZ01. The sequence continues at coordinate 17,939 of JAGLMD010000053.1, forward strand.
GCCTACACCGACGGTTAAGCTAGAGATAATAAATGATGTGAATAGAGATATCTCAAGGCTTTTCGAAAGCAAGACTGCAAAGACAAAGCTGATAGCGAGCCATGCTTTTATCAGGTCTTTTATTTCTTTCTCTGAGAAAGAGATTGAGCCAAAATGCACTTTATTGCTGGAATGGAGAGATACCATAGGGGAAAAATAAAGTAACCTTATTTAAAAAAGTTGGGTTTAATCAAAAAAACCTTTTTCTTTTAAGAGTTCAGCGTTTAATATTCCACCGCCTGCTGCTCCCCTGACAGTGTTATGGCTCAGGCCGACAAATCTATAGTCAAAGACATTACAAGGTCTTAGTCTGCCAACTGTTACAGCCATCCCTTTATCTACATCACGATCTTTTCTTGGCTGAGGCCTATTATCCTCCTCTCGGTAGATAATCGGCTGTTTTGGAGCAAAGGGAAGGTCTAATTCTTGAGGAATGCTTTTGAATTCTTTCCAGATTTTTAAGATATCTTCTTTTGATGGTTTTTTATCTCCAAATTCAAGGCTTACGCAAGCTGTATGGCCGTCTATAACAGGAACTCGGTTGCAGTGAGCAGAGATTTTAATGGAAAGGTCGTTGATGAATTTTCCATCTTCTATTTTCCCAAAAATCTTTTGCGGCTCTATTTCAGATTTTTCTTCTTCACCGCCTATGTAAGGCACTATATTATCTACTAGGTCTATTGAAGCTACCCCCGGATAACCTGCTCCTGAGACTGCTTGCAAGGTTGTAATAATCATCCTCTTTACTTTATATCCTGCTTTCTGTAGAGCATAAACTGGAGTAATATAGCTCTGTAAGCTGCAGTTCGGCTTTACAGTCACAAATCCTTTTTTCCAGTTGTGGTGTTTCTGTTGGATTGGTATTATGTTTATGTGGTCTGCATTAATTTCTGGAATAAGCATCGGGACATCTTCTGTATGTCTATGTGCTGAGGCATTTGAGACAACAGGAATGTCATTTTCTGCATATTTATTCTCTAATTCCCTTATAGTTTGCTTATCTATCTCTAAAGCAGAGAAAACAAAAGTGCATTTTCCTTTTGCTTCTTCGACATTATTTGCGTCTCCAACTATTAAGTCTTTAACTGTGGAAGGAATTTCTGTGTTCATATGCCATCTTCCTTTGACAGCTTCTTCATAGCTTTTGCCTGCTGATCTTGGAGAAGCTGCAACATAATTTACTTGAAACCATGGATGATTCTCTAATAATTTGATATACATCTGGCCAACCATTCCTGTTGCACCTAAAACTCCGACTTTTATTTTTTCCATATGCTTCACCTTTTAATTAGAGAACTAACTATACAACTTTTATATAAATATTGTTATGATAGTAACAGATAGTTATGACAAACTATTTAAACAAAAATCAAATAATGTTGCTTTATGAATCTCAACATTGCATTAATAGGTACTGGAACTATAGGCTCTGGGGTTGTGGAGATATTAAAAAATAATTCTGAATTAATAGAGAAAAGGACAGGAGTGAGTATAATTTTGAAGAAAGTATGTGAACTTGATTTTTCCAAAGCAAAAAAATTAGGCATAGATGAAGAAATATTGACAAAAGATTACAAAGAAGTTATCTCTGATAAAGATATCGATGTTGTAATTGAACTTATAGGGGGATATGAGCCTGCAAGAACAATAATCATTGAGGCAATAAAAGCAGGAAAGAATATTGTTACGGCAAATAAAGCTGTTATTGCAAGGTATGGGGATGAGATATTTAAAGCTGCAGCAGAGAATAATGTTAATGTTAATTTTGAGGCTGCTGTTGGCGGATGCATACCTATTATAAAAGCCATAAAAGAGAGTTATGCGAGTGATAAGATTAAAGCGATATATGGCATACTTAATGGAACAACAAATTTTATCCTTTCCATGATGGAAGAGGGAATGAGCTACTCAGATTCTTTGAAGAAAGCGCAGGAATTGGGTTTTGCTGAAGCAGACCCTAGTTTTGATGTAGAAGGAAAGGACACTGCACATAAAATTGTTATCTTGTCAAGGTTAGCTTACAACAGCATGATTCCCGAGAATATAGAAACAACAGGGATATCTGAACTAAAGATGCCCGACATAATGTATGCCAAAGAATTGGGATATAAGATAAAGCTTCTTGCAATATCAAAACTTGAGAATAATGAGCTGGATATTAGAGCAGGGCCAGTTATGGTTCCAATAGAGCATAGCATAGCATCTGTCAATAATGAAATTAATGCTGTTTATTTAATCGGAGAACAGACAAAAGAAACAATGTTATATGGAAGGGGTGCAGGAAAGCTGCCGACTGCTACTGCTGTTGTTTCTGATATAGTAGACATAGCTAAAAGAAATAAGGGCTATTATACTTTCTTCAATGAAATTAAATTAAAGGATCAGGATGAAGTAATGGCAAGGTTTTATCTTAAGTTTATGCTTATAGACAAGCCAGGGTCTTTAGCCAAGATTACAAAGATATTAGGAGACAATAATATCAGCATAAATGCTGCTGTGCAGAAAGAAGAAGACAAAGATGTTGTGCCTGTTGTTGTTATAACCCATAAATCTCTTAATAAAAATATAAAGAAAGCAATTGAAGAAATAGAAAAACTTGATAGTGTAAAGGAAAAGCCTGTTTATCTGATGATTGAGGATTTTTAATTGTAAATTTTACTTTTAATAGATATGATCTCCAGTCTGATTCTTACTTATTGAGATGGACTATCTAATTCTCTCTTCATAACAATCCTTAATTCGTTCTATAACTTTTTTAGAATCATCTGCCTTAATTATGAAGTACATCCTTTTCTCATCGGAATTGATATACCAATCACAAATACTTCCAAAGATAATATCATCTTTAAAATTATCTGCTATTTTTTCATAGTTTAGTTCATAAAACTTAGATGAAATGGCAAGTTTATGTATTTCTGGGCTGATTATATCCTTTTCTTTGGATAGTATCAATATATTGGGGTGAAGTTCTAAACTCTTTAAAAGCCTTTTATGTTTATCTTCCCCGGAAATGTCATTTTGATACGATAAGCCGCCTACTTCGAATAAGTGATCAAAAGACGAAAAGCAATCCATGGAACATATTCTTTTCCGATAAATTTCTTTGAGTCTATCCCGAATAAGCCCATAAGTCAGCAACTCCTCTCCTTTCATGGTTCTTTCACAATACTCTGAAACCAACTGTTTTAAAGCATCATTATTGTATTTTTGAGCTATGTACATTAATTTTCCATAATCAATATTCCTTACTTTAAAGAATGAATTACGAAAATCTGCCAGATCCTGCGCTCCAGGAAACCTATGGACGATTCTATCCTCTAATATAACACCCTCATAAACCGGAACAAAAGAAAATTTTCCTAATGAAGACACATACTCACTAACTTCAGAAATAAAAGATCCATTTAGCTCCTGATCCACCAATATAGCCAAATTTTTGTTTCTTTTTAATATCCTCCTTATATCTTTCTTAGTTAAATTTTCATGCATTAAGTCAGACAATTAGGTTATTATTTATAAACTTTTAAGTTCTCAAAGCAATATCTTCCCACTACTCAAATAAACTCCTGATGCAAAGCATTTATGGTCTTGTCAGCATCTTCTTCATCAACAACAAAACTTATGTTGATTTCTGAAGCACCCTGAGATATCATCTCGATACTCACTCCTGCCTTGCCGACTGTAGAGAATACTTTTCCTGCAAGTCCTTTTGTATGCTTCAACCCTTCTCCGACAACACATATGATGGCTTTGTTATCTTCTGTCTTTACTTTTGCGATACCTTCCAGATCTTTTACTATCTTATCCATCCCATTTGAATCATTGATTGTCATAGAGATACTCACTTCTGACGTAGAAATCATGTCGACACTTTTCTGATAGTCTCTGAAGATATCAAAGACCCTTGCTAAATATCCGTGCGCGTTTAACATCCTTGTTGAGGTGACATTAACCAAAGAAATGCCTTTCTTGCAGGCAATGGCTTTCATTACTTTGTCAGTTTTTTCTGCTTTTGGTGTTACAATAGTGCCTTTTCCTTCCGGATTATATGTATTCAGAACCCTGACAGGAATATTCTTTTCCATGGCCGGAATTATTGATTTGGGATGCAAGACCTTTGCTCCAAAGATTGCTAATTCAGAGGCTTCATCAAAGCTTAGCTTAGCTATTGTTTTTGCATCCTTGACTATTTTTGGATCTGTGCTCATTATTCCGTCAACATCTGTCCAGATCTGGATTTCATCTGAGTCAGTTGCTGCTCCAATAATGGAAGCAGTATAATCTGAGCCGCCCCTGCTTAAGGTAGTTATTTCACCGGCAGTTGTTTTTCCTATAAAGCCAGTTACCACAGGAACATGATCCATCTTAGCCATGTGCTCTTTTATCATCTCAGGAGCATGCTCTAAAGGCTCTGCCCTTCCAAAGTCCGGATTAGTTATCATGCCCATATCAAAAGCATCATGAGCCTTTGCTTTTATTCCAACTTTGCTGAGATAAGCTGCTACAATCCTGCAGGACATTCTTTCTCCATAGCTTTGTATATGGTCTAATGTTTCTGTGCTTTCCAATCTTACATTTTCGACCCTTTCCATAAGCCTGTCAATATCCTCAAGCAAGGGGGTAGCAGTATCTTTAGCTATGTCCAGTTCCCTGATGATCTTGTCATGTTTTTCCTTTAAGTGCCTGAGAAGATCCTTGGTTGATTCGCCTTTGAAAGCAGTATTTGCCATCTCAATAAGCATATCGGTCACGCCCTTTACAGCACTGCATACAACAACAGGCTTTTGGTCGAGATTTAACTTTATTATCTGTGAGACAGCCTTGATTTTTTCAGCGTTTCCGACTGATGTACCGCCGAACTTCATTACGATCATTTAGTTTCACCCTTAATTCTGATTCAAAGAAGGATACAAGAATTATTTAAAAAGATTATGTATCAAAGAAAACAAATTTTTATATATAAGTGTAGACTTTGATGGATAAAGGGGTGAGTAAACACCTCAGGGAATTCTGAGGATCATGGAGGGTTTTAGATGGAAAGTATTAGTAATACTGTTAACCAATATAAAATGATACCTAAAGCAGACTATCCTATTTTAATCTATCAAGATAATGGAAATAAGGAAAAAGCACCGAACATAGATGGGAGCGTTATACAAAGAGAAAATATACAAAAGAGTGTTAGAAACATACTTAGGTGTGGCAAGAAAGAACTACCAATTGATCAAATTAAGGAGGAGAAGGAAGAAAATTACAACCATAATAAGATAGTCATATTTGGAACTGAGATAGATTTAGAGAGAAGGTGTTTTGGGTGGACAATGAGAGATGAAAAACCCCCTGAAATTCTTTCTAGAGAAATAGAATATAGAATAAATGAACACGAAGCTAAGAAAGGTAAGTTTCAGTATATATATTTTATTTTTGATAGGGTGCCTTCAAATCCAGGTTCTTATAGAAGACCTGATGTAGAATATTTCAAAGGATTAGGGGAGAAACTGTATAAAGCATTCCCTAAGGAGATAAGAAAGAGTGTACAAGTAAGAGTATTACAAGATAGATATAATCTCACAAAATTATTATTAAAGCCTCATAAAGATAAACAAGGGACAGTTTTCTCAGGAACTAAAGATATAATAGAGATCAAGTCTAAGGGATTTGGGGTTCATTCTGAAATGATAGGTAAAGAGTTGGAAGGGATAGTAGAAAGCACTAAACCTGATCCAGAAGCCTGATAACTTTTTCTTTTCCTATTGTCAGGATAAATGGAGCTAACTTTGGGCCTTTTTCCTTGTTTATCAGTATCCTGTAACATAGCTTGAAGAAATCCTTTGTACTGTAATCATTGCTTTTTATTATACCATAGAACTCGTTGAAAAGCTCATCTTCTGTGTAATCTTTTTCTTTAAGCTTATCTTTTAGCTGAGTGAGAATATTTTTTTCTTTTTCATTTAAGTCAGACCCTACTTTTTTTACTATATTGAATCTCATGGCTTCAGGAGCATAGTTATTTATCCAGTTAGAAGCACATCTTACCCTTAGTTTCAGCCTTTCTGAATCAAAATCCTCTTTTATCTCTTTTTTGTAATAATCTTTTATCTTATCAAAATCGTTTTCATAGATCTGGATAATATTGCAGAGATGCCTGAAGCTGGGCTGCAGGGGAAATTTCTTTTTTGGCTTGTCGACACAGCTCAATTCATAGATTCTTTTCTGTTTAGAAGCTTCTTTTTCTGGTAAATCTTCCTTATCATAATATATTCTTTCCAACTTATCAAAGTCTTCATATATTTTTATTACATCCAAGTCAAAGCTGATCGCGAATTCAGTATTCGGCCTTGTACCAGCAAAGAGATATCTTACAATGTCTGGCTCGTAAATTTCCAAGACATCTTTTATTGTGATTACATTTCCCAATGAAGAAGATATTTTTCCGCCTGCTCCTTTTATTGAGATGAAGTCATACATTATGTACAATGGAGGGTCTTGGTTGTATATTTTTTTTACTATCTCTTTAGCTGTTGTAAAACTACCGCCTTCTGTTGAATGGTCTTTGCCTCCTGGCTCGAAATCTACTTTTTCATATGCCCAGCGCATGGGCCAGTCTATCCTCCATAATAATTTAGATATGCCATCTTTTGAAAAGTCAAATGTTTTTTCTTTGTTGTTCTTGTCTTTGTAGCTGATTTCAAAGTTTCCAAGATACTTTATGTCTGAAATCTCGTCTGTTTTAGTATCTGGATCGAAAATGCTTATTGGAAGCCATGAATCTGATAAAGGTTCTTTTCTGTAATTGTCCAGGATAGACTTTATTTCCTTAGAGTGTTCCAATGCTTTTCTCATGCCTTCTTTATATGCACATTTCCTGTATTGTTTGCTTTGGTAGATGAATTCGGGATTTATTCCCAGCTTAGAGAGTTCTTTTTCAACTGCAACTTCATTATGACGAGCGAAGCTTTCTTCTTTATCATAAGGATCAGGAACATCTACAATCGGCTTTCTCAGTTCTTTTTTCAGTTCATCTTGCTTTGGCCATCCTTTAGGGACTTTCCTGAAGACATCATAATCATCCCAGGAATAGATGAATCTTGTTTTCTTTCCCAAATCTTTTAATGCTCTTACAACTAATTCGACAGTTATTATCTCCCTAAAATTGCCGATATGGACAATACCAGAAGGAGTTATACCAGAAGCACAGACATATTGGTCTTTTTTTACTTTTATTATCTTTCTTGCTGTCTGGTCAGCCCAGTGCATTGATTCTTCTGACATGATTTAATGTTTTATCAGGAGTTTTTTAAAGATTGTGGTTGGAGATTGATATCAAATTAACTCTAATGACTTATCATGATCTAATTTTGCTGCACTAATTATATAAATTTCCAATCATTCCAGATTATCATGAGAATAGGTGTTTATGGCTCTGCAGCTGAGAATAACAAGCCATCTGCAAATGAGAAAGCCAGAGAGATAGGAAGAGAGATAGCGAGAAAGGGGCATGTGCTGATAACTGGCGGCTGTAATGGTTTTCCTTATGAGGCAGTTATCGGAGCAAGAGAATTTGACGGGCATTGTATAGCTTATTCTCCGGCTACTTCCCTTGAGGAGCATGTACATACTTTTGGTTTTCCTGTTGATGGTTTTTCTGAATTTGTATATACTCCTGAATCTTTTGAGCATGCTAATGATAGATATATCTGCCTAAAATACCGGAACCTGATCTCTGTAGCATCTGTTGATGCAGGATTAATAATAGGTGGGAGAACTGGTACTATGAATGAATTCACACTACTTTATGACTGGGGCAAGAATATAGGCGTACTAGCGGAGAGCGGAGGAATAACAAATGAAGCTATCCAAACACTCCTAAAAGATATAGATAAAGATAGGGGCTCTAAAATAATATATGATGCTGAGCCAATTTCTTTAGTAAAAAGATTAGTTACTTGATAAGTGCTGGAAATCAATTGAACATAAGCAAGGTTTGTATTATAATATAAGCACACCCAGAACAAAAAATCATGTAAAATATCTTGGATCATCACTTCTTATGGTTATTTCACTTTTATCTGTTTTGTTATATTTTGTGCTAATCTTTTCTTTTTTCACATCTGTTTCTTTATCATCTTTTATATCATTGATCTCCAGGACTTTTTTCATGTTCATATTGCCGCAGTTCATGCAGCTGAAATAGGCGCCATATTTGCCCTTCTTTATATCTAAGTAACCTCCGCAAATGCATTTGATATCCTTTATGATAGAATTCTTGTGTCTTGAGCAGACAGGAATGCTTTGAGGATTTACTGTTGTTGCCTGCTGATTACAAAAAGGGCATTTGTCTATTTTGCTCTGTCCATATTTTTTAGGGATATACATATTGAATCAAACCTTTATAATAATAAAAGAAATCAAAACTTCAGATTCCTTAGTTTATCTGCTGCTATCTTACAATCATTGATAGTTGGAACCAGTGCAAACCTAACATAGCCGTCTCCGGGATTCAAGCCATCTACTGGATCAGATATCCATGGGCCCGGTGTAACAACACAAGCTATTTTCGGATCAAGAAGCTTCTTTGCAAAATCTACTGATGTCATTTTCTCTGGAACCTTTTGCCATATGTACATTGTTGCTTTTGGAGTGCAGTCTTCCAATCCTGCCTCAACTAATGCCTTGCACACTAAATCCCTCTTTCTCTTATAGTTTTCCCTCATCAGCTTGACATGAGATTCATCTTCATATGCTGCAATAGCTGCATCCTGCAGGAATGTTGAAGTGCCGGAGTCGATATTTGTTTTTACTTTTCTGAATATCTTTATTATTTCTGCATCTCCAGCTATCCAGCCTACCCTGTAAGTAGTCATGAAGCTTCTTTTAGATAAAGAGTTGAAAACAACTATCCCTTCCCTGTCAAGTTCAAGGATCGATATTGGTTTGTCATCTTCATTGTAATAGAATTCTGAATAAGGTTCGTCAGAAGCAATAATAATATTATTATCATGGCCAAAATCAATGACTTTCTTAAAGAATTCTTTTGATGCTGTCTGTGTTGTGGGATTATTTGGGTAGTTTATCCAAAGAATCTTTGATTTTTTTACTATTTCAGCTGGAATCTTTTCTAATTCTGGATAGAAATTATTCTCCTTTGTTAAAGGCATGAAATAACTTTTTCCTTCGGCAAATAAAGTTCCTCTTGAGTAAGGGGGATAGCCGGGAGTAGGGCATAGCACATAATCACCAGGATTGACAAAGCCCTCTGCGAAATTAAACACAGCTTCTTTGCTGCCCGCTGTTGAAGAAATTTCTGTTTTGGGGTCTAAATCAATATTAAATCTTTTCTTGTTCCAATTAGCAACAGATTCTCTGAATTCTAAACTGCCGATGTAAGAAGGATAACCAGAGCTTCTTTTTTTGTCAATGGCCCTTTTGGTATAGTTTCTAATTATTCCGGGAGTTTGCTCTTTTGGATCGCCAACACCAAAGTCTATTGGAATGATATCCTGCTTCTTTAGTTTTTCAACTTCGTTATCAACATCAGCAAAAGCATAGCTGCCTATGGACTGCACCCTTTTTGAAGCTTCTATCATCATTTTCTTACCTCGTTTTTTACAGTTTAGAAAAGATACTGAAGGTATTTATAAAATTTATTGCTTTTGTTGAGCAGAATTAATAGGCACTTCATATGTCACTTCCGATATTAGATGGCCATTAGGAATTAGGGAGTCATTAGGAAAAACACTATTCTTGTAAAGGGGAGTTATTTCAATCTTAACACCTTTAGCTTCAGCAGGCAATTTTGGGTTTAATTTTAAAATAACAGAACCCATCTTAATTTCATCTATTAAATTACCTTCTCCACCATGCCCAAGAGGAAAAGAATTATTTCCATATTTAAGTTCAACTACTTTAGACACCTGCTGATGCAAGCCCTCTAATTTATAATCCAGATTGAACTTGAATCCTTCCAAGGCCATATGTGAATTACTGACCTCGATGAATTTTAGGCTATAAACTCCATTTTCTAAACAAATATACTTAAAATCATGTGATGGGATCGTTTTATACTTCTTATTAAAATCAGCTATAAAATCTTCATTTAATTCGGGGGAGATGCTAATAACCTCATCTAAGTTTTTCTTCTTTGCTAAAACAGAACTGAATTGAGTATATAGGCTTTTCAACAGAGCCTCAGTCTGGCTATAGCTAAGTTTCCTCTTTGACTCACCTTCTTTTTCCCAGGCTAGATAAGCCTTAATACCCCCAGATAGTCCATTAATCTGATATTTTAGATCCTTCATGTCATTAATATAACAGATAAAATTAGAAGTAAATTGCCTCATTTTATCCAGGGTATCCTTATCAATATTATTTTCCCTATCAGTAAGCTCTATTTGCACTTGCTCACTTAGTGCATCTTTATTTACCGTATCCAAAAAACCTGACCATTCTGCTTTTAAATACTTATTATAGATTGAAAAAAAATTAATGGAATGCTCCCTAAAATCAGTCAAATCTGATGAATTTATTGGCTGATAATCCTTACCTTCAATAAGAAAAGTAGAATCAGTACCTGATGTTCCTGAATAGATCATTATATCATCAAATTCTAAACCAGAACGATTAGATCGTTGCTGAGACTCTCCAGCAGAAGATATTAAATTTGAAATATCACAAACAGCTTGTTTATAGTCAGAAACAATATCTTTCTTTATTTCTTCAGAAAGAATTTCCCACGCCCTTATATTCTTTTCCTCAATAAGGTCAGTAAGTAGTCTCCTATCACTTGTAATGTCTCTTTTAACTGCCATAATCTTTGAAATTAAATACATATATAAAAAACTTATTATTCAAGGGTGGTATATGAAACCGAGAGAATAGAGTGGTGCTTAAACCTTAAACTTTTCCAGTTGCTTAAAATCCAAAGTAGCAAAATAATCTTCTACTGTTTCTTGTCTTCTTATCTGGATTACTTCATTGTTTTCTCTTAATAGCAATTCTCCACACCTTAACTTTCCATTATAATTAAAGCCCATTGGCTTTCCATGAGCGCCCGCATCATGCAATACAAGTATATCCCCTACTTCAATCTCAGGGAGCATCCTATCTATTGCAAACTTATCATTATTCTCGCATAAAGAGCCGGTCACATCATACTTATGGTCGCAAGCCTTATTCTCCTTACCTAAAACAGTTAAATGATGATACGCACCATAAATGGCAGGCCTCATGAAATCTGCCATAGACGAATCTGTTCCCACATAATCCTTATAGGTGTGCTTCATATGCCTTACAGACATTACAAGATAACCAAATGGCCCTGTAATGACTCTTCCGCATTCCATATAAATCTTCAAAGGGCCTAATCCATTAGCAGATATCTTTTCAGAATATGCCTTCTTTATTCCATCAGCTAGAAACTCAAAAGAAACAGGCTTCTCATCAGGTCTTAAAGGAATCCCAATTCCTCCGCCCAGATTGACAAATTCAAACCGAATATCCAGCTTCTTACTTATCTCAACAACTAAATCAAAAAGCATTATAGCTGTATCTATAAAATATTCCCGATTCAATTCATTCGAGATTATCATTGTATGTAGCCCGAATCTCTTTACTCCTTTCTCTTTCATAATCCTATAGCCCTCAATTAACTGTGCCTTCGTAAGCCCATACTTCGCTTCCTTTGGGTCACCAATTATTACATTGCCTTGCCTTGCAGGCCCGGGGTTATACCTAAAACATATCAAATCAGGTATTCCGATAGTATCATCCAAAAAATTAATATGACTGATATCATCAACATTAATTATAGCTCCTGATTCACTTGCCTTCTTATATTCTTCAGCAGGAGTATTGTTAGAGCTAAACATAATATCCTCTCCGGAAACTCCTACTTTCTCAGCTAACAAAATCTCAGGAAGCGAACTGCAATCCATACCGAATCCTTCTTCTCTTAATATTTTCATAATATAAGGATTAGGGCATGCCTTTACTGCAAAAAATTCCTCAAATCCTTCAATATCCTTAAATGCCTTCTTCAACCTTCTAGCATTTTCCCTGATTCCCTTCTCATCATAGATAAGGAAGGGAGTTCGATATTTTTTTGTTATTTCCAGTATTTTCTCTTTTGAAAAGGGTAGTTTCTTTATCATATTAAATACCTCGAGAATTTAGATAAGCTTCATATCTTCAAGCATCTCTTTCCATTTCTCTCTGTTTTTTTGGGATAATTCGCACATCGGCAACCTGTAAATCTCTTCGCACATCCCTTTCATAGCTAAAGCTGCTTTTATGGGAATAGGATTTGTCTCTATGAATTCACCTTTGAAAAAATCCTGCATCTCATCATTTAGTTTTTTTGCTTTATCAAAGTCTTTGTTTAATGCTGCATCTACCATTGCGACCATCTTATCTGGAATAAGGTTAGAGGCAACTGAAACAACACCGCGGCCGCCTGCTTTAATCAAATCAAGAGTTATGTTATCATCTCCGGATAGAACGCTGAAATTATCTGGAGCTTGATTTATAACATCCTTCATCTGGCCTAAGTTTCCGGATGCTTCCTTTACTGCTGTGATATTTTTACAATCTTTGATTAATCTCATTAATGTTGGAGTTTCTACATTAACTGCTGTTCTGCCTTTGATGTTATAGGCAATTATCTCTGTTTTTGTGTCTTTTATCGAATCAGCCACTGCCTTGAAATGCCTGTAAAGGCCTTCCTGTGTTGGTTTGTTATAGTATGGATTAACAACAAGGCATGCATCTGCTCCTGCGCCTGCTGCGTGTTTTGTCAATCTTATTGCTTCTGCTGTTGAATTAGAGCCTGTTCCCGCTATTACTATACACCTATTGCTAACCCATTCAATTACACTCTCTATTACCTTACCATGCTCAGCATGAGTCAAAGTAGGAGATTCGCCAGTTGTTCCCATAGGAACTATTCCTGCTACTTTATTTTCTATCTGGAATTCTACTAAGTTCTTTAATGAATCCCAGTCTATTTCACCACTCTTCTTGAAAGGTGTAATAATTGCTGTGTAAACGCCTTGAAACATTTTTATTGCCCCCCGATTATCTCATTCATTAGATCGTCAATATTATAAAATCCTTTTTTCCCTTTAATCCACTCTGCTGCCATAACAGAGCCAACTGCAAAGCCTGAACGATTTCTTGCTGTGTGAGTTATCTCTATTGTGTCTGCTTCAGAGTCAAAAATAATCTTATGTGTTCCTGGAATAGAGCCCCCCCTCATGGATGCGAAATGCAGTTCATCTTCAGCTATTTCTCTGTTTAGTTTTTCTGTGGCTAATTTTTTCTTTCTATCTACATTCTTCAGGATTATATCAGCTAACATCTTTGCTGTTCCGGATGGAGAATCTTTCTTTCCCTTATGATGCATCTCAAATGCTGAGATATCATAAGAATCAATATTGTTGATTATCTTTGAAGCACAATCAAGGATTCTAAATAAAACATTAACTCCTATTGAAAAGTTTCCTGCCCATATAAATCCAATATCACTTACATTGGATTTCATCTCTTCCATCTTATCATACCAGCCTGTTGTAGCCATAACCGTGTTTATCTTAAGTTGGTTGTATAATTTTGCATTTTTTAATGCTGTTTCTGGGATTGTAAAGTCTATTGCAGCATCTACATTTTTCATAGATTCTTCATTTATCTCAGGAAAATCTGCCCTGCAGTTAGGATCTATAGTTACGACCTCATGTTCTTTAGATTTAGCAATAGCTTCAACTTCCTTTCCCATTCTTCCATAACCAACAATAGCAATCTTCATCATCAAATCACCTTGAAATTCAGTTAAACCGATTGATTTAAATATTTACCGCATAGAAACATTTAAAAGCATTTAAACATTCTGTTACTATTATAACAATTAGCAATGCTGGAAAATGGTAACAATAAGTCATCTTGTAGAAAAGACAATCAACGAACGGCCCCTATTATTTCAGGCTCTTGAACAGGATATTGTAAGCTTTGGCAATTTAGCAGCACAGCTAGAGTCTGAGATTAGCGAGGAGTTAGGGAAGGATGTAAGAAGGTCAGCAATAGTCATGGCTTTGAGAAGATACACAGATAAGATACAGGAGAAATCAAAGATAGCTAAGTTTGATTTCCGTTCTGAGATAAATATGAAGACAAATCTTTGTGATTTGGCTGTGAGGAAAAGCCCGGGATTATTTTTGAAATTACAGAGGATCCATAAGATAGCTGACTATGGGAAAGGAGATACTCTAAATATAATACATGGCAATTATGAGGTAAGTATTGTAACAAACATAAAACACATTGCTGCGATAAAGAAAGAGCTCAAGGGAGAGAAGATAATAAAGATTGAGCAGAACCTTGTTGCTTTATCATTGAATTTTTCTGAGAAGTTCTTATACACTCCAGGAATTATTGCGACTGTTGTCAGGAAATTAACTTGGGAAAACATCAATATCTATGAGCTGATATCTACTTTTACAGAACTCACATTTATTATTTCTTCAAAAGATGCTACAAAAGGATATAATGCATTGCAGAGATTGGTTAACTTGTAAAATATTTAAATTTTTATAATTTTAAATCTTTTATTTTTCTTAGCTTTTGTAATATTGAAGCTTCCTTCTGCAAGCTTTGATGTCTTTAAAGCATATTCTTTAGCTTTATCTTCTGTTGAGAAAGTTTTTGCACTGTTCTTTCCTTCGACATTTCTAAATCTCCCTTTTCTTGAAGAGGTTATCCCTAATTTTCTTTTAATTCTTGTATGTATTCTTGGCATTTGATTTTCACCTTTAGTTGAATATATATGGGCCCTAGGGGACTTTCGAGCTATAAAGCATTTCGAACCCCCGACCCCTCGCTTAAGAGGCGAGTGCTCTAATTGCCCGCTAGCTTGCTATAAGCAAGCAGACGCCAGGCTGAGCTAAGAGCCCATGAAAGATTATGAGTTTAGAAATGGTTTATAAAAGTTTGTGAAACGCTTTTGCATTTCACAACTTAGAAAATTTCTATTTTCGTAATTTTTCTAATAAAACCAATCCTGCAGAAATCTTTTTATATTCAATACATCAATTTTTTTATTGTATATAAAGTAT
>JAGLMD010000054.1 GCA_023140175.1 Nanobdellota archaeon
AACCCGATAGAGCAAGAGGGAACTTATCCTTTGCCAGAAGCACAACAGGACAGGTTTTTACTGAAGATATTGGTTGAATATCCTAATTATGAAGATGAGATGAAGATAGTGAACATATATTCAGAGAATAAGCCAATAGCAAAGCTAAAACCTATGCTGAACAAGACACATATTTTATCGTTACAAGGCCTGGTAAAGCAGATACCTATAGCAAATGACATCAGGCAGAGGGCTGTGAAGATTGTCCGGGCAACCAGAGATAATAAGGAGCTGATACATTATGGTGCTTCGCCAAGGGCTTCTATTGGCCTGGTTTTGGCAGCTAAAGCATCTGCTTTAATCAATGGAAGGAACCATGTAAGCAGCCAGGATATAGAGGATATGGCTTATCCTGTGTTGAGGCACAGGCTTATCCTGAATTTTGAGGCAGAGAGAAAGGGAATGACACAGGATGATGCTATAAATGAGATATTGAAGAAAGTAAAGTAATAAGGTGCCTTTTTGGAAGATAGAAAATGATAGATACAAGCTTTTTGGATGGATTAGCAAGGTTTAACCTTATTATCAGAAAAAGGGTCACTTCTAATTATTCAGGACCGAGGAAATCAATGGCACAGGGGAGAGGCATTATATTCAGCGACCATAGGATATATGCGCCAGGAGATGATTTTAGGGCTATAGACTGGAAGGTATATGCAAGGACAGATGACCTTATGATAAAGAATTATGAGGAGGAAAGGAACCTTATTGTGCATATTATTGTTGATAAGTCACTTTCTATGGGGTTTGGAAATCCTTCTAAATTTGATTATGCTGCAATGCTTGGAGTAGGGTATGCTTATCTGGCTTTGAAGAATAACGATAAATTTCAGTTTGCGGCATTTTCTGATGATATAGAAGCTTATCAGCCTCAAAGAGGCTTGTCACAGCTGATGTCTATGGTCGATTATCTTAATAAGATAAAGCTGAGTGGGAAAACAGATATCTTATCGATAGCAGAGAAATACCGGAAACATATAGGATCAAGGGCGCTGGTTGTTCTGATATCTGATTTTTTAGCTCCTATTGAAAATATAAAAGAAGCACTTTATTATTTTAGCGGGCATGAGGTAAATGTAATCCAGGTGCTTGATGCAGCAGAAAGGAATCCTGAGCTTGAGGGTGATTTTAGGCTGAAAGATTCTGAAACAAGCAGCCAGATGAGGACATATTTTTCCCCTATGTCAAGGAATGAATATATGGAGAGGTTAGAGGGACATACTGCTCAGCTGGAACATGAGTGTAATATACTGGATATGAATTTTTTCCAGGTTACAACAGATATGCCTATTTTTGATGCTTTTTATAGGGTTTTGAGATAAGCAGTTATTTGCCTGATTTTCCTGTTTTTTTGCCTAATTTTGTGAAATCTGTAAAGCTTAATTCTCATAAATTTCTGGAATATAAAGCTTTATTGCTGTTTTTTTGGGTGAAATAACAAGTATGTTTATAAACTAAATAATGAAAGTAATGTTTGGTTATCAGTGTTTTGATAGTATGGCAGTATTTAGACCGAAAGATTTAAATATGAAAAAGATGGTAAAGTGTTTAAGTTTTAGTGTGCTTTATCGACTATAACTTTATGTTTTAAGATAGCCAAAAAATAAAAAACTATATGAGGTGCGTAAAAGCATGAAATTTAGGAAAACAATAAAGAAAATTGTTGCCTTGGGTATGGGAATTACTATGCTCGGAGCAGCAGTTAGTGCTGCAGACCTTAACGACTACCCTGCGCCATTTGTATCAAATGGTAAGTTTACAGGAACCCTAGTTGTAGGAGATAATGCTGCGGCAGAAGATGTTGTAGGTGTGAGTGACATTGCAATGAGCTTACAGTATGCAGCATCTGTTAAGACAGGAACAGGAACAAGCGCAACAACTATTATTGAAGGAGATGCGTATAAGTTTGAGAAGAGTGCAAATAAGCTGAATCTGTATCAGAACATTAGTGATATCAGGACTACATTGACAGATGCAGACCTTAATGCATTGGCAGACGGCACTTTCAAGGGAAAAACCGCTGAAAGTTATACACAGACATTAAAGGCGCCAAATGGAACAACACAGGTTGTGTGGGATGAATATACTGATATAAATGAAGAGCCAGCTTTGTACTTAAAATTTACAGCAACACAGGCAATCATGAACTATAAGCTAAACTTTGGTACATCAGTATCTTCTGATCTTGCCAGTGGCAGGCATGAGGATTTCGAAGACAATAAAGTAACAATTCTTGGAAAGGAATATACTGTTACAAAGTCAGAGAATCTTACAAGCAACAACATAAGATGGACTCTTATGTCAGGCTCAGTGCAGGACACTTTGGAAGTAGGGCAGACAAAGACATATACTATCAATGGTGTAGACTATGAAGTAACTGTCATGGTTGTTTCCGGAGATACAGCTGCAACAGCATTGGCAAAGTTGATTGTCAATGATGAGGTAACAAAGTCTCTGTCAAAAGACCAGACATATACACTAAAGGATGGAATTGACCTGGGAATCAAGGAAGTTTTGCCAACAAAATCTGGAGACGCTGTCCAGAACCTAGTTGAGTTCTATCTAGGAGCTCAGAAATTGGTTCTTGATGGAAATGACAACTCTATGGATATTGGTGATAACTCAAATATTGAGGATGTCAGTGTCATTATGGGGCAGTCTGTTTCAGGCACAGAGGCTAAGCTTAGCAATATAAATATTGTTTGGGCACCAGCTTCAAACCTATATGTTCCAGTAGGCGGGACATTAAAGGAGAGTGCTGAGATTGATGAAGCGACTGACTATGTACAGTTTCTGGATAAATTAGGGCTGGACTACACTTTCAGCGGCCTTACAGCAGGCAATACTGAGACAGTCAAGCTTAAGAGATACAATGATGACGCAATACAGATTGAGTTTACAAACAAGAACGGTGTTGAGTATAAGGTGCCTATAATTACTGTACCAAGCAATGGCACTGTATACTTAGGAAAGAGCCAGACTGATAGTCTTCGGGTGCATGAAACTGGAGCTATAAATGCGTCAACAACTGTATGCGATGAGGATACATTTATTATAGAGAGTGATGAGATATCAAGGGTATTGCAGCTGAAGAGCATAAAGAACGGCACAGACTCAAAGTATGTGAAGATTAAGGACCTAGGAACAGGAGACAGCACAAACTATGACTTTACAGTTTCTAATGGTGTAGCTGATTTAAATATAGATGGCTATACTTACCAGGTTACTGTAGTAGGTGGGTCTAGTCCTACATGCATTACCTTGACTGAGACTACAGATGACGCTGATCATATAGCAGGGTTATGGACTAAGTATGGAACATTGATCAACCTTACTGATAGTTTGCCAGAGTACGGTGCAGGTGCAAGATATTATCCTATTGTCTTTAAAGAAGACAAGGATAAGCAGGAAGATGATGACAGCAGGGATGAGTTTGCATTTAACTTTTCCTATGAATCGGCAAAGACAAATGCAGACTTCGCTGGCGATGTTATAGAGCCAACAGCTTTTGAGTTGGTAATGCGAGCCTTAGACAGTGACTCAAAGAAATCCCAGGGTTATACCAAGTGGGGTACATTCCTTGAGAGAGACACTAATGGAGACCAGGATGAATGGACAATAACCATTCCAGAGGAAGAGGCTAAGGCTGAGGTATACATCACAGCAGGTGTTACATCAATCTCAACTGGAGATGCAGTATCAGGAGATGCTGTTATCATCAACAAGATTGATGTAGGAGCTACAAAGCTGGCAAGTGAAATTGCTGGCCTGGAAACAAGCCAAAACCTGATCATTGTTGGAGGACCATGTGCTAATGCAGCAGTTGAAGCTGCTTCAGCAGATTTCCCAACATGTTCAGGTTGGAGCCTTGAGCCAGGAGAAGCTTTGATTCAGGTAGTTGAGCAGGAAGACGGAAGTGTAGCACTATTGGTTGCTGGTACAACAGCATCTGATACAAGGACTGCTACTGGTGTTCTTGCTGAGGCAACCAAGCTTCAGGAACTTGCTGACGATGTGACCAAGCAATTGGTAACAGTTGTTTCAGGCCAGGAAGTCTTGACTGATGTACCTGAGGTTGTTGAAGACGTTGCAGACGCTGATGCAGTAGACGCAGACGCTGATGCAGCAGATGCTGATGCAGACGCTGATGCAGCAGACGCAGATGCAGACATCTAAGGCTAGAATAAAAAAGGATTAATTCCTTTTATTTTTTCTTTTTTTTCTTTTATTATAAAAGAATTCTAATGATATTTGAGTAGGGTATATGGTAGAATAATCTTTTAATTAGGGAGGTATTCCATAGAAAACATTATACATGTCTTTGGTTATCCTGACTTTTTTCTTTTTTCTTTTAGTGAACTGGCATTTCATTGTGATAACTCTATTCTGGGCTATAGCCAATGATTCATCATTGTATCTTCCACTTGATATTATCTCTGCCTGGATTATGTCTCCTTTTTTGAATGGTTTTTCAAGTTGTCTTGTCTTGATAATACTTCCTTTCTTAATCAGGGTTATATTATATTTTTGCTCTAATTCCTTTAGGATAATATAGAATTCATCAAATTTGAGTTCTCTTGTTGGTTTTCTGCCTTTTCTGTTTAATAGGAAGTTTTGTATCAATATCTCGAAGTTGTTTTTTTTGCAATAGGTGATCAAATCTTCTAAATCTTTATTATTTACCTTGTTGACTAATACTGGTGTAATAATGATATTAATCTTGTCTTTTATCTTTGATAATAAAGCAGTTATTTTTCCTATATCATATGTATTTGTGCCTGCAATTTTATGTGCTTTGCCAGTATTTAGGGCATTTAGAGATATATTTAGCTCTGTCAGGCCTGCTTTTATCAGTTCTAAGGCCAATTTTTCAGTAAGTAAAGTGGCATTTGTTATTATTGAAACTGCTCTTATGTATTTTAAGTTAGAAAGATCTTTTACAAGCTCAACTATGTCAGCATATAGTAAAGGCTCTCCTTGCGGGTTGATATAGATATGAGCGGGCTGTTTTTTATATTCTAAGAGTTTTTTTGTTTCCTGTACAAGATAATCCTTTTCTATGACTATATCCATGGTTTTTTTTGTTGATAAGCCTTCATCTACAGAACAGAATATACAGTCGATATTGCAGCTTGTAATGGGTTTTAGCTCCAGCATATCTGTACCTTTATCTATGATCCCGAAGCTCAGGCTGCCAATTAAGGGTATGCCTGAGTTTTTATGGATATATAATGCTGGATTATTTGTTATCTTGTTTTTAAGCTGGGGAAATGCCCTATTCAGAAGCCTTGAAAATAGTTTTTGTGCTTTTTCATCCGGAATATCCTGAAATGTTATCATGTTTTTATTTATTTTGAATCTGCTTATCTTTTCCAGGTCTGATTTCTTTATTAGAAAGAAGAACAGTTTTAGGAAATTGACTTTTATGTCTTTATCATGCTCTTCAAACCTGAAATCGTGAAATTTAAGTACTGCCATGACTCTGAAGAAGAGCTGTTTTCTTAAAAAGGTTGCTAAAATCTATTTATGTCGGAGTTGAGCCTAAAACTTCGGACTTTAGTCCGTAGATACAGGCTCGACTCTGAGCATCCTAAAAATCCGTTTGTGAAAGAAATTGTCCGTCCAAACTATGTACTTTTAGTGCATGGTTAGGATACTTTCAGCGGATTTTTATGATATTCTACTATCTAAAATTTTAAATACAAAGAATGTTTTCTATGATTTGGGGGAGATATTGGAAAACGATAAATTTGTTATATGCTATGAAACACTTTTTGAGCTTTTGAGGCTTGAGAGGTCAAGGACAGAGCTGCAGGAAGTGCCGGCTGCTTTTCTAGATGATGTTAAGGGACTGATTGATTCTGATATAAATGAGATAAGTTCTCTTGAGGATGAAAGCGAGAAGCAGAAAAATAGAATCCATCTAGACAATATGCTCAAGATAGTCAATGAGATATATGAGAGAAGAGAAAAGAAGATAGTGAATATGGCTGTTAACAAGAGCAAGACCAAATCAGCGATAATAGATTTTTCACGGTTTTTAGAGCATGAAAATGAGTTGTTCCATCAGATAGTCGGTGTTCTTGATAAATATAGGGGGGAAATGACTGATGATGTTTTGTCTAGGGGGAATGAGAAAGAAAAGGATGTTCGAAGAGATTTTTCTGATGCTTCGGATAGTACCTTGGATGCAGATGCGGGTTATGAGAAGAAAGACATTGAGGAGAAGCAGGATATTGAAGGAGGTAAGGGGGGGGCTTTAGAATCCCCGGAAGAGGGTGGATCAGAGAAAGAGGAGGTTCAGCCTGTTAAAGAGAAGGCTATAAGAACTGTAAGGTTTATTAGCCCTATACCTACTTTTATGGGCCCTGATCTTGAAGAATATGGGCCATTTGAGGAAGAGGATATTGCCAGCCTGCCATCTAAGATAGTTAATATTCTCGTCGAGAAAAATAGGGCAGAGGAGATAGTTGTTGAGGATTAACTCTAGCCTATATAATTCATATCTCCGCCAATCTTGCTCTTTAGTTTTTGTGAGGCGGTTTCTTTGTAAACTTTTGTAATCTCTTCTGTCCTTTTTATCATCTCTTCTTCCATGTCTTTTATCTCTTTCTCCATTTTATCTATCTCTATATCAAGCCTGAACTTCCTGTTCAGGAATCTAAGGATTTCTTTAGCACCTTTTACGCCGAGGTACATAGGATGGCCATATGTTTCAGCTAATAATGCAACAGCGTCTATATCCTTATCAGCCATTCCTAATAATAGTCCGGATACACCCACTATAGGGCCTACAATACCATAGAGTTTATTATTTATGTTTTTATCTTTGTACTTCTCTATTGCTTTTTTTGAGTTGCCTGTACAATAAACCTTAGGTTTTTTCGGGATATCCATAAGGCCGATCCCGCCTAATGTTATTATGTCTTTGCAGATGTGTTTTTTACACAGCTTTATTATCTCATCAGAGAATTCATAGCATGAGACTTCATCAGCTGGCTGTACATCTCCTGCCAGGAATAATAAGTCATTTTTCTTATTTTTGGATTTGTAGTAATATATCTCGATTTTTGGCAGCTCTACAAGGCTTTTTTCATTTATGAATACTGAATGGGGAAGGGAATATGAGCTTATACTATACATCTTTTTTGCGTTTAGCTCGTCTATAAGGAAATCAACCGTAATCTTGCCTACATTACCTATTCCAGGCAAGCCCTCTATCAATACAGGGTTGTTCAGTTTTTCATTTTTTAGCTGTTTTATTTTCCAGCTCATAGCAAGCCCTCTTTTTTCCTTTGTTCTAATTTGCCAACTCTTCTATATTTTGCATATTTATCTACAGGAGAATATTTTGGAGGTTTTGGTGAGAGAGATTTATTTCCGCATTTAGGGCAGGGGTCTTTCATTGTATATATCCTGCATGAATTACATCTCAATAAATGCTTCATTCTTTTTCCTTTCTTATAAATTCAGCTTCACTATCTGCCTTTTCACTAAGTACGGTGGCTTTTTTTACAGCCTTATCCAATATTTTTTCAGCATCCTTATAATTATTTGACTTAATTTCTATCTTATATGTACCGCCGCCAGAATATGTTAATGTGATACTTTTATCTATTTTCTGCACTTCTTCGAGAACTTTTTTTATTATATCTATGCCATCTGGCTGATAGCTTCTAAGCTTCAAGGAACCCCCTATTGTGATTTCTTCTTCTTTGAACCTTACTTTTATTATCTCTATAAGCTGCCTGGCAATCTCTTTTTCAATTTCAAGTTTCTCTAATAAAGACTCGTTTTTTACAACATCCTTAAAACATGATGCAAGATTGTCATATTTCTGGAATATTTTCGGCGTTATCTTATTATAGAGGTCTTTTAATTCACTATTGTTATTCTTTGCTACCAGTTCAATAATCTTTTCGGCTTTCTGCTCCTGCTTGATTTCATTTATCTTCTTTTTCTTTTGGTTGCCGTTGACTCTTCTTAGTGAGAGGTCGATATGGCCTGTTTTTTTATCTACTCTAAGAACCTTGCAGACTATTTTTTTCCCTTCTACGACGAAATCACGTATATTTCTGATTCTTCCCGGAGATATCTCTGAGATATGAATCAATCCAGTTTTTCCATATTCATCTAATTTTGCGAAAACAGAATGAAAGTGGATATTAGTTACAGTACATAGAACAAGCTCATCTTCTTCCGGGAATCCTTCCTTAATCAGAAGCATTTATTCCAGCACCTCTAAGATTCTGGATTTTATCTTTGATTTTCCACCTGTTGGCTCTGCCAAGACCTTGTCACAGACGAGACATTTTATCTTGGTGGATGATTTTCCGAATATTATCTGTTCATTTTTGCATTTTGGGCATCTTACTTTGATAAATTTACTATTTGGTTCTTGCATATGTTTCACCTATAAAATGATATTCTAAAAAGAATAAGAAATGGTTTATAAGAGTTTCTACTCCTATGTGAATTCTACTCTTTTTGCCCTTATGCCCTGCTTTTGCATATGGATTTTTTTGCAATTTTTACATTCATATCTTAAGTCTGTTTTTTTACTTAGCTTTTTGCCAGTCATCTTGAACTTAGATATTGCGGGTTTGGAGTATCTGCCCAGGTTGCCTTTGCCCCTGGCTCTTCCTCTTCTTTTTGCCCTGACTTTTGAACCATAAGTGAGGCTGGAAGGATTTTTCTTTTTATTTTGGGCTACTTTATGCTCTGTATGAGCCTTGCAATAGGGACAATATCTCTTGATTACTTTCGGCTTTTTCATGCGTTTTTAGAAATAGTAGACTATTTAAAAAGTTATCGTTAAGTCGAGCCTAATACCTTCCACTTTAGTGGATGGATACGGGCTCGACAATAAAGCCCGACTTAATGATTCAAATAAATGCTTTGCATTTATTATTCATCGTTTTTTCTCAATAAGAATAATACAAGAAAGAAAGTTATAACTAATATGGAGGCTATTGCAATAATAATTGAGATAAGGGATATTGTATTTATTACAGTTAACCAGATTGGAGGGGGTGTGGAAGTAAGCGGCTTAGTAATATTTTTCCATATTATAATTGTGAGTGATGTTACTAAAAATACAGCCATTGAAATGATAAGGGTGATGGTTGAGCGTGTGAATATTCTTTTGAAGGGTATGTCTCTGAGATTCATGTTTTGTTTTTAGATAAATGGATATTTAAGGATTTCTATTGTTGATATTATTGAGCTAAATATCTATTTTTAGCTTAGTTTTGAAGTATTGTTATTTATTCTTACCAATAATTATATAAACTTTTAATATGCACTTTTTTTGTTAATATCAAAAGAGGAGATGTATCATGGAAATAAAAAAGATTAAGGCAAGGGAGATTTTAGATTCTCGAGGAAATCCTACTGTTGAGGTGGACCTTTATACTGAAGAAGCTAGATTTGTGGCAGCTGTTCCGAGTGGAGCATCTACTGGGGTGCATGAGGCTTTAGAGCTTAGAGACGGTGATAAATCAAGATATATGGGCAAGGGAGTTCTAAAGGCTGTTGCAAATATCAATGAGAAAATATCTAAGATTGTTGCCGGGATGGATTGCACAAAGCAAGAAGATATTGACAAGGCAATGATTGAGGCAGATGGCACAGAGAATAAAAGTAATTTCGGGGCTAATGCTATCCTGGCTGTTTCTATGGCTGTATGCAAGGCTGGTTCATTCTCAAAGAGAGTTCCTTTATACAAGCACATTGCAGATCTTGCTGGAGTAGATGAATTTGTTTTGCCTGTTCCTTCGTTTAATGTAATCAATGGAGGGAGCCATGCTGGAAATAAATTAGCTATGCAGGAATTTATGATCTTGCCTGTTGGGGCCAGCAGCTTTAGGGAAGCTATGAGAATGGGTTCTGAAGTATATCATAATCTGAAGAAAGTGATTAAAGCAAAATATGGGCAGGATGCTGTTAATGTTGGAGATGAAGGGGGGTTTGCACCAAATATTCAGGATAATAAAGAAGGATTAGAGTTGTTGAAAGAAGCGATTTCTAAGGCGGGGTATGATGACAAGGTGAAGATTGGCATGGATGCGGCTGCTTCTGAATTTTTTAAGGATGGAAAATATGATCTAGACTTTAAGAATCCTGATAATGATGGAAGTAGTGTAAAGAGTGGAGATGAGATGATCGAATTGTATAAAGAGTTTATCGACGAGTATGGCCTTGTTTCTATTGAGGATCCTTTTGACCAGGATGATTGGGAAAATTATTCTAAACTGACATCCGAGGTTGGCAAGGGAGTACAGATAGTCGGAGATGATTTACTTGTTACCAATCCAAAAAGGATAAAGACCGGAATAGAGAAGAATGCTGTAAATGCTTTGCTTCTTAAAGTCAATCAGATTGGGAGTGTGACAGAAAGCATACAGGCATGCAAGATGGCTCAAGATGCTGGATGGGGTGTTATGGTAAGTCATAGAAGCGGAGAAACAGAGGATACTTTTATTGCTGATTTAGTTGTTGGACTGAAAACAGGACAGATAAAAACAGGAGCGCCGTGCAGAAGCGAGAGATTAGCAAAATATAACCAGCTTATGAGGATTGAGGAAGAGTTAGAGGGAAATTGCAGATATGCTGGTGAAGGGTTTAGGAAGGGATGAGAAAGTGATATTCTATTATGTGCGGAGCACTATTAAGTTAAAGAATAAAGGGGTAAAAACAAATAATTAGAGCATACTTCTATTATTAAATGTAATTATGAAGCTGCAAGAGAAGAATGGCAAGGTGCTCTTTTTACTTGGCATTATAGGGATACACGAGAGAGAATTGTATATGAACTTCATATGGGACTTACATTTGCAGGAATGTGTCAGAGACTTTTAGATAAACTAGAAGAGGGCACACCCCATAGCATTGATTTTGTTTGCAGAGTTCTTATCGCTTCTGCAGTGCAAACAAAACTTCTAAAATAAAAGCCAAAAGAGACGAATAAACCAAAACATTTAAATGTATGACTTAATAAGTCATATATATAACAGATGTGCAAATGAAGACACTAATAGACACAAATGAGTTTCATGACGATGACATAAGGCTTATGAGATCTCTGAAAAAAAGAGAATCACTTGATGAATATCATGAGGTGATGAAGTGGGCATTACAAACACTTTATTTTGATGGAAACGAATGGATTAAAATTTGTAGAATTGATAATTTCATACATGAAGGACAAAAAGGAAGCCACATTCATATTTACAAAAGAGTACAAGTGAAAAGAATTAAACTTACTTATCAACAAGCTGAGAAATTAATAAAGAAAATTAGTGAGAGAATATTGAAAGATTATTTTAAGAAGATTATAAAATTTTATGAGTAGAGATTATGGTTTGCTCAATTCCAAGTTGAGCGGAGGTAGGTAAAATGAATTGCGAAATTAAGATTGTGGAATCAATAAGCAAATATAATAAGGAGATTAATAGAAAAATACATAAAGGGCTTTTAGTCAAACCTGAAAAAGGGATAATCATGACTCCTGAAATATTTAGTAAAGTGTTTAGTCCTGAAAGGATAAAACTTTTGCAAAGAATTTATAGAAATGATATTAAAAGTATTTATCAGCTTGCTAAAGATTTAGATAAGCCTTATGAAGTAGTATTTAGGAATGTGAAGTATCTTGAAGGGGTAGGATTAATTAGAATTAAGGATAAAGATAAAAAGAAGATACCCTATATTTCATGTAAGTTATCAATAGATATGTTTGCTAATGAGGGGATTGAGGCGAAAGCGAGGGTTTAATTAAAGCCAGAAGAGATGAATAAGAAAAGAAAAGTTATTTTCTTTTAAGAACAAAATATAAATAATATAATGCAGTATATATTAATCCACCAAAAAATACGAGAGCCCATTTTATTGTCATTCTTTCAATCAGAATATCAAATTTGGTTAGTATAATCCAAAGTAGAAATGCAATGTCACATTCCGAGATTTTTCGAAGAAAAATCGGTTTGCGACCATTATTATTTTTATTATCGACTAATATTAATACTATTTCGAAAAATTCTAAGTAATAATTATCTTATAACTGTTTATAAATGCATTATGCAATATTTTATTGTTTCAGTTCTCTTCCAAATATCTTCCAATTCTTTTCAGCCCTTCTTCTATTTCTTTTATGTCAAGAGCATAACTTAATCTTATCCTGTCAGGAGCGCCAAACCAATTTCCAAGATATGTGATGACATTATACTTTTTGTAGAGATTCCAGACCGTATCTCTTGGGTTTTTTACTTTTGGGAGGACATAGAAAGCACCTTCTGGTTTCCATAAGTCGAGACCAAGATTGATTAATCCTTCATAGATGATGTCTCTTCTTTGCTTCCATATTTCTAATTGTTTTTCTATGTATGTTTTAGGAGCTTTCATTGCATTAATTGCCATGTCCTGGCCTACTAAGTTGGTGTTCATGGATGTGTGGGTTTTGATTTCTATTACTTTATTGACTATATCCATGTCATTACTCCAGAGATAGCCAACTCTGACACCACACATAGCATATGTTTTTGAGAAAGAGTTTATTGTTATGACATGGCTGCCCTGGATCATATAGTTTTCTCTTTCATATATGAGGTCCTTGTAAACCTCGTCTGAAACAACATAGATTCCCAGGTCTTTTGTTATCTTTTCAATCTCTTTCAGGGTTTTTATGGATTCAACTCTTCCTGTGGGGTTGGAGGGTGAGTTGATTAAGGCGGCTTTGCAATCCTGCACTTTTTCTGTGAAATCATCTATGTCAATCCTTCCTTTATTTAGTTCTGTGTAAACAGGTTCCATACCAGAAAATTTCAATATTTCAGGGTAGGAATAGTAATATGGCTTAGGCAGCAATACTTTGCCTTTGTCCATTGCTCTAAAAATTAAATCGAGCGCTTCTGAAGCACCATTAGTTATGACAAAATTTTCAGCTGCTGAAGCCGGATATTCTTTTGAAAGTGAATCTCTTAATTTAGGTTCTCCCTGTATAAGGCCATATCTTAGATCTGATCTTATGTTTATGCCTTCAATGGCTTCTTTTGGTGGGGGTAAATCGGGCTGGCCTGAGCCAAAGCTGATTATGCCGTTCCCTTGTTTTCCTATGAATACTGCGGGGCTTTTTAGTTCTGAAATATTGTTCATGAGCATTACCTTGGAGTTCATTATATAAAATGGTTTTGAAATGAAATATATTTAATTGAAAATATAAATTGAAACTATAATCAGAATCAGTCCGCTTTCGCTTTTATATATCTGT
Source organism: Nanobdellota archaeon (assembly GCA_023140175.1). Classification (GTDB taxonomy): domain Archaea; phylum Nanobdellota; class Nanobdellia; order Woesearchaeales; family WJIZ01; genus WJIZ01. The sequence goes on from JAGLMD010000054.1 coordinate 13,304, forward strand.
ACTGCCTGAACAATCTGCTTGTCATGTTCTATTGTAAAAGAAGGGTATATTTAAATATTGCGGCTTATCCCTTTATAGATCATGAACTTTCAGAATTTGAAACCAATAGAGAATTATCAGTTTTTCCTGGATCTAGCTTTTAGGAGAGCAAGGGATAAGGGAGATAAATTAAGATCCCAGAAACTTAAGGGGGGCAGATTAGAGAAATCAAAATATATAGAGGTTATGAAGATGCAGGTAATTTCGGATACTCTCTTTTCGAGGATGGAATCTATTGTCAAGTCATATCCAAGCTTTGATCAATTGCCTGAGTTCTATAAAGAGATGGTAAAATTACATGTAGATTATGTGCAGCTTAAGAAGTCTTTGGCTGCTTTGAACTGGCTTGGGAAGAAATCACTTGAGATGTTCAAGATATATCATTCTAAGCTGGATAAGAACAGGCAGTTTGATAGAATAAATATTTTAAAGAGAGAATTTTTAGGAAGAGTATCTTCTTTAGTCAAGCAGGTAAGAAAAGATTTTGTTTTTCTTGAGGAAGCAAGAAGGATAATGAAGAAATTTCCTACTATAAAGACATCTCTTAAAACTGTGGCAATTGTGGGGTTTCCGAATGTCGGCAAGACTACATTATTGTATAAGCTTACCGGATCTAAACCCGAGATAAACTCTTATCCATTTACAACAAAGGGAGTGAATGTTTCTTATATTGGAAAAGGCAAGGATAGGATACAGTTACTTGATACTCCCGGAACATTGAACAGATTTGAGAAGATGAACGATATCGAGAGGATAGCTTATCTTGCTGTAAGACATTGTGCAGATATGATTGTTTATGTTTTTGACCCGACTGAAGAATACCCTATCGAGAATCAGGCAAAACTTTATAAAAGGTTAAAGCAGGATTTTGGTAAGAATGTGATTGTTTATTTGAGCAAGAGAGATATGGTCGGAAAAGAGAAGGTTGAACAGTTTAGTAAGGAGTATGCTGGTATTATAGTTGATGCTGCAGCTTTAGAGGAAGAGATAATGCTGCTTCTGAAGATGGATGGTATCATGGAAACTGAAAAAGAATAACAAAAATTTTCCAATATACATAAGCTCATTCTATCTTCACGTTTTAGCGTGGAGTATTACGGAATCATATTTTAGTTAGAAAATTTTTGGAACAAATAAATCGAAGATTTATTGTTCAATAAATGCTTTGCATTTATTTGAATCATTGAGTCGAGCTATATGTCGAGCCCGTATTCACTTGCTAAAGTAAGAAGTATTAGGCTCGACTCAACGATAATCTTGAATCTATTTTCTTTCTTCAATATGGATAGTACAGCCGCATGCAATTTTGTAGGAAGCACGCTTTAAGGCTTTTTTTGCAAGATCAATGCTCTTTTTATCGACATTGATTTCAAAGATTGTGTCTCCTTTTTTAAATCGTGCTGCCTGGCCTATTGGCTTGCCAAATGATTTTTTCATACCAGTTGAGAATCTGTCTGCACCTGCACCTGATGCTATTGGATTATTTCTTAGGATATGATAAGGATACTTATTGATACGTAAGAGATAGCCTGCGGAGCCGATATTTTTTTCAAGAAGCCTGTTTGATGTCAGCCTTGCACTCTCCAGCGAATTATCTCTTATCTGGAGGTCTTCTTTAGACAATAGCTTTATACAATAGCCAAAGTCATCCTTAGCCAGGTTACCCATCATAAATTTAGTTATCCTGGTATTATAATTAGTCTTTATGTATGACTTTTTTTTGAACCTTGATACTCTTGTGTAAGGCCTTTCTAATCTTCTATAAGATACTGCTTTTCTTAGTCTTGCCATTTTTTACCTTTGTGCCATAGGGTACAACCCCTGAAACGCCAAAATTTCTAATATTGTACTTAGTATGGTATTTCCATCCTCAGTACTTATCAGATTCTAGAACTCATTTATAAACCTTTTCTCTTTATTCTGCATTCTTACATCTAAAAACAGCGAGTGTGCCATAGTATGTTTTTGAAAGGCTTATTTCTCTTTTATGATGCCTTCTTCAATAGCCCTTTCTATAAGCGAAACAATAAATGGGCCTAACCTTCTCCATAATGGTTGTTCAACTTCATTATCTTTATTTGTTTTATCCATTGTAATAACCTCCTAGAAATTATTGGAGTTTTTTGGGGGTGTGCTGGGTAAGAGCAAGGTGATAAAATAGCCATATTTCTTAATAAATTTTCATATCTACAAAACAAAAACAAACATTTATAAATTATCTAACATAATTTCACTAAAAACTGAAATTTATGAATAATATGGCAAAAGACCTAAAAAAAGTTGAGAAGACATTTATTGACAGGACAGGCAAAATCTCAAAGCAATGGGGATTGGGAGAGCCCGCAGGCAGGGTATGGGCTACCCTTCTGTTTGCGGATGCGCCCCTTTCACAAAGACAAATAGCTGAAAAAACAGAGTATAGCTTAAGTTTGGTCAGCCCGAGCCTGAAAATTCTTGAGAAATTAAATATGGTGAGGTCTATTAGGGGAAAAGGTAAGGAAAAATTGCACGAACTTGCATTATCATTTGTTGATGCATTTAATGAATTAATTAGAAGATTCTTGGAGCAGGATGTTAAGCCTTTGATTGAGCAATTAGAGGATGTAGATGAGATTCACAATATCGAGAAAAAAAAGAAATTAATAAAATTAGTTAAGGAATACAGAAATTTAGAAATGTATCTTGGCTTATTCAACAAACTGATGACAGCAAAAAAGACAACAGCAGAAAGAATTGGCAGATTAATGGGATAATTATTTTTAGCTTTGATATTTCATAAAAAACTGAAAGAAGTTAAAAATGTGATTTAAATGACTACAATATTTTATTCAGTAGGTGGAGAAGGCATGGGACATGCTACGCGCAGTGAGGTAGTTATTCGGCATTTGTTATTACAAGGCCATAACCTGATCATATTCTCATATGAACGGGCATTTGATTACCTTAAAGAGAGTTTTAAAACAGAGAAAAATATTCTGGAACTTGTAAAGATAACGGGAATAAACTTTGTTCATGAAAAAAATAAATTTGAACTAGGAAAAACGATTATTAAAGAATCAAAAAAAATACACGGTCTTCTTATTAAAAACCTTTTTATTTTTTTAGATAGGATTTTAAAATACAAACCATCTCTAATTATAACTGATTTCGAGCCTTTGTCGGGTAACATAGCAAGACTGCTAAAGATCCCCCTCATCTGTATAGATAATATAAGTTTTATTACAAAATGCCAAATAGATAATAAATTTAAAAATTCGATTGACTGGAAATTTAATGAGCAGATTATTAAAAACTTTGATGGAAACTGCAATTTTATCACAACAGTTTTCGATGCGCCTTTAAAAGAAAAATACAAGAATAAAACATATCTTGTCGGCCCAATAATCAGGGAATGTTTTAACAATGCAGAAGAAAAAGAGAAGAATTTTGTATTGGTATATCAAACATCCAAATCTAATAATAAATTATCCGGCATATTAAAGCAATCTGATGAAAAATATATTGTTTATGGCTTTAACAAAGATTGTATTGACAAAAACCTGACATTCAAAAAACAAAGCAGAGATGGGTTTGCAAGAGATTTGATTTCCTGTAAAGCAATTATAACAAATGGGGGATTTACATTGATTAGTGAGGCTGTGATATTAAAAAAGCCGATTTATTCAATACCGATAAAGCGGCAAATTGAACAGGAAATGAATGGATATTACATAGCTAAGTCTGGCTTTGGCACTTGTTCAAAGGAGATAAATAAGGGAGACTTAAATGAGTTTTTGGATAATTTAGGTGAATATCGAAAAAATTTGTCAAGACTGAGATATAATAAAAATGAATTATTCAGCCTATTAGACAAAAAAGTGAATCATCTTGCTAATTCTTACATAGAGCCTACAAGATTGAGAATGATGATTAAAATCAAGAAGATTTATGATTCCCTTATCCGGCAGCCATTAAATATCATAGGCATAAGTAAGAGAACAAAAGATTGGATTGCTTCTGATTTATACCTGGCGACAAAGGCCTATTTGATATCCAAATTGTCTATTAAATCCAAAAAGCATGAAAGATGCCAAAGCGATGGTATGGACGAGATCCTAGATCTTGATATAATTGAAAAAAACTTAGTCTTGAATAGCAATGAGCGAATATCCTATGGCTTATATAAATCGCATTTTAAGTCAGATAAATGTTTTAACCTGTTATTTCTCCATGGGCTTGGCGGAAATAAATCGGTTTTTATTGATTTGATGCTTAAAATACTGGAAATTTCAAAAGAAAAGATAAATTTTAGGATCCTTATGGTAGACTTGGCCGGCCATGGAAAATCAACGAATTTTAAATCACTGGAAAAATACAATTTTCTGAGCCAAAGCAGGTTTATCCGGAAGATAGTTGATAAAGAGTTTGAAAAGTGCTCAGAAATAAATCTGGCAGGGCATTGTTTTGGGTCATTTATTGCAATTAAATTGACAACCCTGCTCAAAGAAAGAGTTAAACATCTGTTTCTAATATCCTCTAATCCATTTTCTCCAAAATCCAAGAAAATTAATTTTGGGTTGATAAGGAATAAAGTTATGCAAAAGTCATTGAAGTTACTTTTCAAAAAGGTAAAATTACCTAAAAATCTTATAAATTATGATTATAAAGCATACCAAAAATCAGCAGACTATAATATGAGAAGGATATTTGTAGACATAAAGAACACTTCCTTAAAGGGATACTTTGCATCATTGTATTACTTGTCATTTGATTCAATTTATGATGATTTCCAAAAATTATTGCATCAGAAAACAAAAATAATTATGATCCATGGGAAAAAGGATAGGGTATTTCCATACAAGGAGATTGAAGAGAAAGCAAAGAAGGGAGATGTAAAGTTGGTTATGCTGCCAGAATCAAATCATTTACCTGTATTAAATTCAAGCGGGAAATTAGCTGAGATTATTCTGGGGGAATTATAAAATGAAAAGAATAAAATTTCCGCAGGATGAACTAGCACATGATAATATAATAGAATGGTGGTATTTTAACGGCCATTTGAAAGATAAAAAAGGAAACAGATATGCTTTCATGAATTGCTTGTTCAAAGTGGATGTTAAAAAAGTAAAAATGCCTTTTCTGAGGAAATTTCCATTTAAAACACTCTATTTTTCACATTCAATTCTTTCAGATATAAAAGCCAAGAGATTTCTTCCTAAGGTAGATTACATATCTATAATTTCAAAAGACAGTTTCTCAAAGCCATTGCTTTTTATTAATTATACGGGTCCATTGATTTTTAAGGATTATCTGAATAGAGTAATAGAAAAGACAAGCAAATCAAAATACCATATAAAGACAGGTAAGTTTGATTTAACCTTGACTTCAATCAAAAAGCCATTATTAGAAGGAGGCACTGGTTATATCCATCTTGATTCAAAAAAGAGTTATTATTATTCTTTAACAAACCTAAAAACAGAAGGCACTATTAAAATTGATGGCAAGCTGATAGAAGTAAAAGGCAAATCATGGATGGATCACCAATGGGCAGATGAGAGTTATAGCGCTAAAGACAAATGGACATGGTTTTCAATACAGCTGGATAATAATACAGAAATAGTGTGTTTTGAGTATATGGAGAAAAAGAAAAAAACATACTTAGCAACAATTTCTTATCCGAATAACAAACAGGTTTCAGTGAATGATGTTAAACTAACATATACTGGCACAGCTTGGCAGAGCCCTGCAACAAAAGCAAAATATCCTTTATCCTGGAGAATTGAAATCCCTTCTGAAAATATCAGTTTAGAAGCAGAGCCTTTGCTAAAAAAACAGGAGATGCTGTTTGGCACAATAAACTATTGGGAGGGACCTTTAACAATAAGTGGAATTATTAACAAGAGGAGGGTCAAGGGAGCCGGATTTCTAGAGTTGGTTGGTTATCCGATGAAGATGTCTAATATGGGACTTTATAAAAAAAGAATAGGAAAAATGATTGCAGAATCAATGTCTACTGCCAAGATTAAAGGAACACAATTTGTTAGAAGTATAATAAAAAATAAATCAGGAAGTGAATAAGGATGGAATTACCATATGCAGTATTGGCTGTTACTATCGGAATGCTGGCTGCAATAGCCTATTCCTTAAGAGTTTTGATATTAATGGAAAAAAGAATTGCCAGAATGGAAATGCATATTGAAAATCTTCTGGAGAGAGTAATGAAGAAAGAAAGGAAAATAGAAGAAAAGGTCAGCAAAAAATGATAGAAAAAGCAAAAAAATATTTTTTAGAAGCATTGAATAAAACAATACTAACAAAAGAGAATGCTAAACAGATTGTTAGGGAAATAGTTAATGAAGAGAAAGTAAGCATAGAAGTTGAACATAAGGATTTAAAGAGCATAGCAAACAAAATGGAAAAATCCAGTGAAAGGGTTACATTAGGCATAATTGCAGGAGCTTTTATTGTCGGCTCAACGTTAATCATGCAGGTTGATAATATCTATTTTCTTATCGGGGGCGTTGCTGGATTCATTACATCTGGCGTATTAGGCCTAAGGATTGCAATTTCAATAACACACTCAGGAAAAGAGAAAAAAGAGGTTTAATATGAGATTAATTAATGGATTAAGATTTTATAGAGACTCTAATCCATTAAAATTTTTTGGAAGTATCGGCCTTTTCTTCATAATAATTGGATTTTTAATAGGTTTATGGCTTGTTTTTCTATTCCTCACAACAGGACAAGTAGGACATATCCCCGCAACTATACTTACAATGTTATTGATTACATCTGGTATCCAGATATTATGTTTTGCTTTTTTAGCTGATATGTGGAGACCTGAAATGAGGAGATAATGGGATTTATAGAAAACGTGCTGGAAGGAGTAGCAAGGCTACAAAAGAAGTATGCTTGGCAAATATTCATTATTGTAGTTATTATTACAATTGTCCTGGGAATTGGCCTAAAAGACATCCAGCTTCAAACTGATATAACAAAGGAGATGCCCCAAGATTTGCCTATCTTTAAATTAAACAACAAAATTACCGATACTTTCGGGGGTCAGGATACAGTTATCTTATTATTTCAACTGGTTGATTCTTTAGACACAAAAGATGGAATAAATGACATCAGGCATCCTTATATTATCCAAAGCATGATGGCTTTAGAAACTGTTTTAAACAAGGAAAGTGCTGTTGATAGCGTTACTTCGGTTACACAGTATTTTAATGGCAAGCCATTTTATACACTTGGGCATGTGAAAGCAATTCTTGACTCACAACCTTCTTCTAAAGCATTTTTCAGCAGAGATTATAAGTCAACATTTATGTATATTCAGGCTGATGTTGGATCAAGTGAAGATAAAATCATTAAGCTTGCCAAGCTTATTCAAAATGACCTTGATTCTGTTCCTGGAATTCCAGGTGTAAAAGTATCTATAACTGGGAATCCGGCTATGCGAGTAACTATTTTTACTTTGCTTAAACATGATGCTATCTTTACACTGTTTATAGCAGCACTGATTATTCTTGTTTTGTTATTTATAATGGAGAAGTCATTCACCAAAGGATTGCTTATTTTTATTCCCTTGCTTCTTGGTCTAATATGGACAATGGGGGCAATGGGTTGGCTGGGCATTCCTTTATCTATCGCTACAGTTGGCATGGGAGCCATGATTCTAGGCTTGGGAGTTGAATACGGTGTTTTTATGCTTACAAGATACAAAGAAGAAAGAGAAAAAGGAAAAAATCAGCTTGACTCATTAACTATTGCTGTTCCTGGTGTAGGCAGTGCAATATTTGGCTCAGGCCTGACTACAATCGTTGGATTTCTTGCATTGACTATTTCGTTCATGCCGATAATTCAACATCTAGGGGTTAGCCTTGCTTTAGGAATAGCTTTCTCACTTATTTCAGCAATATTCGCAGCTCCTGTAATAATTTTATTAGAGGAAGATTTCGAGTATTGGCATACTTTCCACAAGCATAAAAGATTGTCTGTTAAGAGCGAAAATCACCAGAGGATAGGAAGATGAGTTTGAAAAAAATAATTCAGGGCTATTCCAATTTTGTATCGCATCATCCTTATATAATTGTCTTGATGGTAATATTAGCTTTAGTTATCGCAGTTTTTGGGGCCAGAAATATCAGGATGGAAAGTATAGATTATAAGGACATACTGCCTGATGATACTGAAGTTATGCAGACTTTAGATATAATTGGAAACGAATTTGGGGGAACAGATATGGCTATGATAGCAGTGGAGATAGCCCCTAACTATAAAGGGTCGGATGAAATCAGGGATGTTAGAGATCCTGAGATGATAAAGTACCTATATCTGCTCACTGAAAGTATCATGTACATTGATGATGTTATTAGTGCAACAAGTGCAGGCTCAATAATAAAAACACTGAATAACGATACGTTACCAAAAACCAAAAACAAGGTGCATAAACTTGTAAGTGATAGCCCAACGTTAAGTAATTATATCAGTTCAGATTACAAAATTGCTTTAGTCAAGATAAGCCTTTCTGATGATTATGATGAAGATGAAATGTTAGCTGACCTAAACAAGGTAATTGAGGAAGTCCCCATGCCAGTCGGAGTTAAGGCTGATGTTGCTGGACAGGAACTGGCATTGTCAGTTGTTAAGCAAAATCTTAGTTCTGATATGTTAAAAACATCGGGAATATCTTTGATAGGTATTTTAATTGTTTTGTTTTTACTTTTTAGGTCAGTAAGATATGGATTAACACCTCTTGCTACTATTGGTGTAGGTGTTTTATGGGCTTTTGGGTTTATTGGATTTATTGGTATGGGAATGAATCCTGCTACTTCAGGAGTAATCTCTATGATAATAGGTATTGGTATCGATTTCGGGATTCAGACTGTTGTGAGATTCAGACAGGAACTTAAAAAGCAAAACCCCAATGAAGCGATTAATGTAACATTGAATGCTGTCTTTATGCCAATGGCAACAACAACATTAGCTGCATTAATAGGTTTCCAGGCAATGTCACTTGGAGAGCTTACTGTGATGGCTGATATGGGAACAATGATGAGCTACGGCATTGCTTGCTGCTTTCTTGCTGCGATAACTATTGTTCCTGCTATTTTAGTCATAGGAGAAAGATTAACGAATAAAGAAATGAGAATTGAAGATGAAAAGAGATTACTGGAAGAGGAGAAGGAAATAGTGAGTGAGGAAAGGAAAATTTTTCATATGCTATTCAATAAGTTTCTTAAAAAGAAAAATAAGAGAAGAGGTAAGAAAAAATGAAAATAAAAAATATAGTTGTAGGATTGATTGTAATGATTGTTTTGAGTATGGGAGTTTATGCAGAGTATAATAGTTATGATTACGCCACGATAGGCATAACTTTACTCAATCAAGATCCTGATCCTGCAAATCAAGGCGAGTATCTTGATATTAGGTTTAAAGTAATCAAGAAAGGAAATGAAGTATTAGAAGATTTAACTTTCCTTTTAGATGCAAAATATCCATTCTCTTTTGATGGTGCAGATAACCCAGAAAAGGAAATTGGTAATTGGTATGGATATCCTAATAGTGATGATGAATACTATACACTTCATTACAAAGTAAGGGCGGCAGATGATGCACTAGAAGATATCTATAAATTAAAGCTCAAGTATCAGCATAGCAAAAGCAACGGATGGGTGTTTAATGAGTATGATATTCGTGTAGGTGATAAGAATGAGTCTGAATTCGTGTTTGGAACATTAACAACTTCTCCGACAAAACTAATTGCAGATTATGATGAAGCTCAATTGGATGTTGAATTGGAGAATATTGGAGATGGGGATGCACAGAATGTTAAATTGGAGATTGAGCTTCCAGAAGGTTTTGAGCCTACATATAGCTATTCTGATAGAGCAAACATAGGCACTCTGGCTGCTGATAGCTCTGAAACTGCTACATTTTACGTTGATACTGCTGAAGGATTGAAAGCTGGCATTTATGAAGCTAAATTAAATCTGGAATATAAAGAAGCTAGTGATGATGACAATGAAATTAAGTATGCTGTAATGCCTCTAAAAATTCCAATTAGTGGTATGCCTGTCTTTAGTGTTGAGAGTGTGAAAACCATTCCTGAAAAAATTAAAGAGGGAACAAATGTTCAGCTTCTAATTACAGTGAAGAATGTAGGGAGCAAGGAAGCAGAAGCTGTTTCATTAAGGGCATATAAAGAAAGCTCTCAGCCTTTTGAATTTGATGAGAAATCTGATTTTGTTGGAAAGCTGAAGCCAGGTGAAACTGGAGAGGCAGTACTAAAGTTTAGCGTGGATAAAAGTGCGACAGTAAAGACCCATATTCTGGATTTAGAGATAAGGGGAGTCTATAATGATGAGGTAATTACTGATGATGCTATTGCTACGATAAGGGTTGAGAATGGGGAGAAGAAAGGTTTATTTGGTAGTGGTGCTTCACTAATTATTGGATTAGTAATAGTATTAGTTGTTGTTGGAGTGGGGCTGTTGATTTATTTTAAGAGAAAAAGAGAATAGTTAATAAATCAATTTTTGTTACAATTAAAAAATATAAAAACAGCAGGATTAGATAAAAAGATAAGCCATATATGATATGTACATAGCTAAAAGAATAACTCCATAAGGCCGTTTTATTTTCCTGGATTTTGCAGCGAAGAGCAGAAATACCAGAGTGAAAAGCATCATTATCATTGAGTCTATGTAAATGACATTTGGGCTGGCAATTTTTACATCTTTTATCATGCTAACTAGTCCGAGAACCCAGGCAATATTGAAGATGTTGCTGCCTACTATTGTGCCAACTGCGATGTCAGTCTGCTTCTTTAGGGCTGCAGCTGCTGCAGCGAAAAGTTCCGGAAGAGATGTACCTATTGCAACTATAGTTAGGCCTATTACTACTTCACTTATGCCAAATAATCTCGCTATTTCTGAGCTTGATTCAACAAATAGTTTTGTGCCTATAAATAGCATTAAGGAGCCAGTGGTTAGAAAGATTATATTTTTCCATAATGGATTCTTATTCTTATATTTTTTTTCAAATTCTTTTTTTAGCGGGTCTTTTCCTCTTTTTGTTGATTGGTATATATAATATAGGAAGATGATGAATACTCCGATGAATATTACGCCGTCGAATTTTCCAAAGAAGAATTCATTTCTGCCAAAGATATAATTCTTATTTCCTAATATTATCAGGAAAAATGAGAGTATCACCATTATCGGCGCTTCATATGTTATTGTTTTTCTTTGAACAGCTAATGGGTAGATTAAGGCAGCTATACCCATAACAAGGCCAATATTAGCGATATTGCTTCCGATTATATTTCCTATAGATATGCCGGGTTTGCCTGTAAGTACGGCGAAAAGACTTACAATAAGCTCTGGCAAGGAAGTGCCGAATGCTACAACTGTTAATCCAACATAAATGGGAGAGATTTTCAAGTAAGCTGCCAAGTCAGAAGCTCCATCTACAAGCCAGTCTGCTCCTTTTATCAGCATTATTAGGCCTGCTATTAATAATAGAATAATTATTAGTATTGTCATTAGATTAGGTTTTGAGAAAGAGCTTTATAAATTTTGTTGAAAGAAATTTAAAAATAAATTAATAAATAATTTACATCTCACCCATTCCTGGCGGCATTCCTCCCATTCCTGGCGGCATTCCACCAGGCGGCCCTCCGCTTCCTGAGCTTGCGATGACATCGTCTATCCTTAATATCATCACTGACACTTCTGCTGCAGAACTTATTGCCTGGGTCTTTATCTTTAATGGCTCTATGACTCCATTTTTCCATGCATCCATTGCTTTGCCTGTAAAGACATTTATTCCTGACCATTTCTGGCCTTTGTCATGCTGTGATTTTAGGTCAGTCAGTACATCTATGGGGTCAAGGCCTGCGTTTTCTGCCAGAGTTCTTGGGATGATATCCATCGCATTTGCGAAAGCAAGGACAGCAAGCTGCTCTCTTCCTGATAATGATTGGGCATATTTGTTTAGGCCTTTTGAAAGCTCTACTTCTGTAGAGCCAGCGCCAGCAACAACTTTGCCAGTTGTCAAGGCAGAGGCTACATCTCCGATAGCATCTTCCATTGCTCTTTTTACTTCATCAACAACATGCTCAGTACTGCCCCTGATCAATATAGTTACTGATTTTGGATTTTTGCAGTTTTTGACATAAGTCATCTCTTCATCTCCAACCTTAATCTGCTCTACAATACCTGCTTTTCCAAGGTCTTCTGCTGTCAGGTCTTTTATGTTTGATATGATATTTGCTTGTGTTGCCCTGGATAATGCTTCCATGTCTGATTTTTTAGCTCTTCTTACTGCGTAAACTCCTTTCTTAACTAAGAAATGTTGGGCTATGTCATCAATGCCTTTCTGGCATATAAGAACATTGGCACCTGTAGAGGTAATAGATTCTACTTTTTCTCTAAGCATCTTTTCTTCCTGATCCAGGAAAGCCTGGAGCTGTTTAGGGTCAGTTATCTGTATCTTTGCATCTATTTCTGTGTTCTTTATCTCGATTGCAGCATCTACCAAAGCTATTTTTGCATTAACTATGTTTTTTGGCATCCCTGAATGGACTCTTTCCTTATCCAGGACTATGCCTTCAATAAGCTCAGAATCTTCTACGGAATTGCCCATTTTTTTCTCCAGCTTTATGTTTTCTGAGTCAATGCTAATTCCTTTCTCATCTTTTTCAAGCACTAATCTTATAGATTTAACTGTGAGTTCAGCTAGTTTTTCTTTAGCATTTTCTGCACCTTTTCCTGTCATTGCAGTCATGGCTATTTTTTTCAGTGTTGCATCATCTTTTTCAGTCACAGGCTCTGCGATTTTGTTCAATATTTCCTGAGCTTTAGTTTCTGCCAACCTATAACCGCGGGCTATGACTGTAGGGTGAACTTCCTTCTCTATGAGGTCTTCTGCATTTTTAAGCAATTCTCCTGCAACTACGACTGCTGTTGTTGTGCCGTCACCGATCTCATCTTCCTGGGTTTTGGCAATCTCAACCAGCATCTTGGCTGCAGGATGCTCTATCTGCATCTCTTCGAGTATTGTAACGCCATCATTTGTTACTGTAACATCTCCCATAGAATCAACAAGCATCTTGTCCATTCCTTTTGGGCCTAAAGTAGTCCTGATAGTTTCAGCTACTAGCTTTGCAGCCATTATATTTGTTTTTTGCGCGTTTCTTCCAGTTGTCCTTTGGGTATTTTCCGGAAGGATAAATATTGGTTGTATTTGATTATTTGACATTTTTATTTGCCTCCTCGTTCTAATATATTATACAATGGTTTAATTATACAATGGTTTAGTATAATCCCCCAAATTTGTAAAAAAGGTAACGAGGGAGTAATATAAAAACCTTATTGTTTTTAAAATTGTGCTAAGAATATATTATAAAACAATAAACCTTAAATATTCTGCAATTATAGGAGCATTATATCATTTTTAAGGAGGGCTTAAAAGATGGATGATGAGCAAAAAATAACCCAGCTTGCAAATACTTTATTTTCTAAAGGTTTAGCTGCATCTTTGTGGGATGCAAAGAATAAGGCAGGGGATATCCTTGGCTTGAGTAAAAATAATGAGGTGCCAGTTTCCTTTGATAAGGATGTCGATGAACATTTAGAAGAAGGCACTGGAGAAAAAGGTTCTTTGAATAATCTTATGGAGAATGCAGGAGTAGATATGGATGAATTAAAGAAAGCAGAGGATGATAAGATTGATGAGATTAAAGAAGATTTCCAAAAGACCATAGATGAATCTAAAGAAGGGAGAACATTTGATAACATTGAGCAAAGCACTATTGTTGAAGAAGGTTCTTCAGTGGTGGATATACAGGAACCAATTAAGGATGATGTACCAATGGAGATTGAGCCAGTTGGTGAGGGGATTGGTAGTATTGAAAATGTGGAACTTCCAGAGAACCTATTTGATAATTCTGTTGAGGGAGCTAGTCCTGAGATGCTTGTTGGAGAGGCAAGTGATACTGGGACAATAGCAGAGAATGAATGTATTCCTGATGATGTTGCTGATATTTCTCCTGATGAGACTCAATCTGAGTCAGAGGAATTGTCCAGCGAATATCCTGATTTAAGCGGCTCTGTTGAAGATAGTAATAAAATAAGTGAAGAAAGCAATTCGCAATTTGATTCTGAAAGAGGGGTTGAGGAACAAAGCGAGATTAGCGAAAATATAGATGAGAAAAGTGATGTCGAGATAATTGATGATGATAAGTTGATTAATAGTGATGATATGATTGATTCTGAGAAACCCTTATCTGAGGAAAATACAGAAGAAACAAATCCGGAAATTGTTGTGTCTGATGAGTTGAAGAGTTTAGAACAGGACGAAAATCAAGAAACTGATGTTATGGATGAATCTAGCGAGGCAACTGGAGAGACTAATATTGATGAAGATAAAGATGATGAACAAGCAGATAGTGTTGTTGATGAAGAGAATGATTATATATACATAGGAAATAACAATGATAATGAAAATAGTGATTCTCAAGATGATGGGGAAGAAGATGATTCTAGTGGGGTAGGTGGAGATTCTGAAGTGCCGCCTGAGGATAAGCCAGATGAAAATGTTTTTTCTGATTTAGATAATAGTGATGCTGATGATACTACTTCTTCTGATGAAGCTGTGCAGCCCTCAGCTCAAGAAGAAGAAAATTCTGAGAAATTTGTTTAATCACTCATAAATAACAATAACCTTTTTAAATGAAATATGATTTATAGGGTTTTGTGGGTATAATATGAAGAAATATTTATTACTATTAGTAATGGTATTTAGTTTACCGCTTGTTTTTTCTGATGCACCTCCAGCATTACCTATGGAGATATGGGGAGAAGCAACTATAGATGGTGGTTCTGCTTCAGATGGATTAAATGTTGAGGCTGTTATTGATGGGCAGAATTACGCTCAATATTCTGTTACCGAGGATGGTTATTATGATGTTATTATAACTGGTTTAGACAAACCTTTGACGTATAATAATGATTCTGATTGTTCTACTCATTGGGGGAATGGAGAAGCATGTGTTCAATGCACTCAGGATGTTGATTGTGTAGAGGGACCACAGGATGAGGAGAATGTAAAGATTAGTATTGATGGAGATGATGCAGAAGAGACTTTTTCTTTGGAAAGGGGGAGTATATTGAATGAGGATGTAACTGTTATTGTTATTGTTGTGTTTACGAAGGATTTACCAATGGGATGGAACTTGTTTTCTTTGCCATTAAATGTAGGGGCGGCTTCTTTGTCAGATGTTTTGATATCAATAAATGGAAATTATACTATTGTATGGACAATTGTTGATGGCAACTGGAAATCTTCTACTTCAAAGATATCTCCAATAACGACAATAGAACCTGATAAGGGATACTTAATCCATATGAATGCTACTGATACTCTTGAGTTAGAAGGGACACCAGTAAATGGGACAATCATTTCCACAATACCCATATGGAATACTGTTGGGTATCCTTCTCTTATAGATAGGTTAATAACTGGGGTCTTGGCAGGATTAGACTATGAGATTGTATGGACTCTTGTGAATGGTAATTGGAAGAGCTCTACCTCAAAGATAAATCCAATAACAATGATGCAATCAGGGTATGGATATTTGCTTTCGACTCAGGTTGGCGGTAATTATACTGTAAATAATGATTAGGTGGGGAAAAATGAAAATATTTTTTAAATTAATGATGGGGTTTTTTATGTTAGTTATTCTTGTTTCTGGAGTATATGCTGGACTAAATTTGCCTCTACAGATTGATGTCAATGCTTTTGAGGATGGAAATAATATTAATACTAATCTTAAGGTGATTGTTTATTACTACTATTATGCCGGTGATAATCTTGTAGAGGGAAGTTATAATACTATTGATGACCCAAGCACAATCGTGTTCTTTATTTATGACGGTAAATCGAATATTTTTGCAGAATTCGGACATGCTTATGGAAACCCCATTACACTAAACATTGAGGGTTATGAAAATTATACATCATCTTCAGTTAGTAATAAGTTGGGTCCTATTGACGTAAACTTTACATTATTTTCATATCCTTTGGTTTTAGTCAATGAATTCGAATCAAATCCTGATACTGGACATGAATGGATTGAATTATACAATCCAAATAGTTATAGTGTTGATATAACTGGCTGGGAATTATGGGATACTCTTTCAATCCCTAGTTTATTGTATACATTTCCTTCAGACACTGTGATTGATGCTTATTCATATCTTGTTTATGAATTGAGTGTTACTAAACTGAATAATGCAGGAGAAAAAGTTGTTCTCAAACATCCTTCTGGAGATGTTATAGATGAGACAGCACAGAAATCTGATGGTTCTGGGGATGATAGATGCTGGGCAAGACTGCCTAATGGAGCAGATACTGATGGTGATTCAGACTGGACTTTCCAGACATGCACTAAAGATAGAACAAATAATGATAAGGATAATGATGGTTATGATGATAAAGATGCTCCTGTAAATGGAGATGATTGCGATGATAATGATGCTTCAATACATCCAGGTGCTACAGAAACATGCAATAATAAAGATGATGATTGCGATGATTCTGTGGATGAGGATCTGGCTCAAGGTTGTGGGGCTGGTGTTTGTGAAGGGACAGAGACATGCTCTGCTGGAGTATGGTCTGATTGTTCAACAAAGAATAATGATGCAGGAATTTGTGCTGAATGTAATGCTGATGGGAATATAGCTTATGATGATACACAGGATAGTGATTGTGATTCCAATGATCTTAGTGAGGTTGCTACATGTTTCTATGACCCAGATTCAATTGATGAGACTTATGATTATTATGCTGGTTTTGATTCACAATGTGCAGATATTGATAGCTGCACCTCAGCTCCAGCAAACTGGCAGGATGATATAACCCATACATGCGACCAAAATCAATGTGGAGCTGAATGCGATTCTTCAAATCCATGCGATGATAAATGTGTAGGAGATATATATTATTCTAACGGTGCATGCCAGGGAGATTGTACTTGTTCTTATGATACACAAAACTGTAATCTCCAGGATGACTGGTATGATACAGACAGCACTCAATGGGTAGAAGATACCCAATGTACAGAAAAAGAACAGAAAGAGCAGGAATATAGGGATTATACCTGTGGCTTATCTGGTTGTGAATACTCTGTAATAAACACACAATGGGTTGATACAGGCTCAACAAGAAATAATCAGGATGGAACAGCATGTGATGATAGTTTATACTGTAATGTCGGAGAAACATGCCAGTCAGGAACCTGTACTGGTGGAACAGCAAGAGATTGTTCAGGAGATGATGTCTTGGTAGACCAATGTTTCTATAATCCTGATGCAGTTGATGAAACTTATGACTATTACTCATTCACATCAAGCTGTGATGAAGGCAGTAATAGCTGCACATCAGCTCCAGCTAACTGGGAAGAGGATATAATACATACATGCTCTACCTCTCAATGTGGAGCTGAATGCGAGTCTGATGGAGATTGTGCTGAGAATGAATGTTCTGTAAGCTATGATGATTACTGCAATGATAAAAAACTTGTAGAGTATGATTCTGATAAGATTAAGGATTCAACTTTAGTTGATAATAGTTGTGGCAATACTTGTGAAGGAGACTGCTCATGCACAGATTGTGCTGTAGATTGTTCTGCTCCTGCAACAAATGAATATTGTGTCAAGGATGTATGTAATGCAGAATGTAGTATAGATGCAGACTGTGATGATAGTGATTCAAGAACAACAGATACATGTAATGCAGGCTGTGTATGTGAGAATGTACAAGCTAATGAATGTCTGACAGATGCTGATTGTCTTGACAGCTTATATTGCAATGGAGAAGAGTATTGTGATGTAGATGGATATTGCCAATCAGGACAAACAATAGATTGTTCAGCTGGTGATGTCTTGGTAGATCAATGCTTCTATAACCCTGATGCAGTTGATGAAACTTATGACTATTATTCTTTCAGTTCAAGCTGTGATGAAACCAATGATGCATGCACATCAGCTCCAGCAAACTGGCAGGATGATATAACACATACATGCGACCAAAATCAGTGCGGTGCTGAATGTGATTCTTCAAATCCATGCGATGATAAATGTGTAGGAGATACATATTATTCTAACGGTGCATGCCAGGGAGATTGTGCATGTTCTTATGATACACAAAACTGTAATCTCCAGGATGACTGGTATGATACTGGCAGTACTCAATGGATAGAAGATACTCAATGTACAGAAAAAGAACAGAAAGAACAGGAATACAGAGATTATACCTGCGGCTTGTCTGGATGTGAATATTCTGTGACAAATACACAATGGGCAGATACTGGCTCAACAAGAAATAAACAAGATGGAACAGCATGTGACGATACTTTATATTGTAATGTTGGAGAAATATGCCAGTCAGGTGCTTGCATAGGTGGAATAGCAAGAGATTGTTCAGGGGATGATGTCTTGGTAGACCAATGTTTCTATAATCCTGACAATGTTGATGAAACTTATGACTATTACTCATTCGATTCAGTCTGTGATGAAGATAATGATGTATGCACATCAGCTCCTGCAAACTGGGAAGATGATATAACCCATGATTGCGATATCACTAATTGCGGAGCAGATTGTGAAGACAATAATGGCTGCTCATTGAATGACTGCTCAGTATCATATAATGATTACTGCAATGATAAAAAACTTGTAGAGTATGATTCAGACAAAGTGAAAGACTCTACATTAGTTGAAGATGATTGTGATAACACCTGTCAGGGAGACTGCTCATGCACAGATTGTGCTGTAGACTGTTCAGCACCATCAACAAACGAATATTGTGTAAAGGATGTATGTAATGCAGAATGTAGTATAGATGCTGATTGCGATGATAGTGATTCAAGAACAACTGATACATGTAATGCGGGTTGTGTATGTGAGAATGTACAAGCTAATGAATGTCTGACAGATGCTGATTGTCTTGATAGCTTATATTGTAATGGAGATGAATATTGTGATAATGATGGATATTGCCAATCAGGACAAACAATAGATTGTTCAGCTGGTGATGTCTTGGTAGATCAATGCTTCTATAACCCTGATGCAGTTGATGAAACTTATGACTATTACTCATTCGATTCAGTATGTGATGAAACCAATGATGTATGCACATCAGCTCCTGCAAACTGGGAAGATGATATAACACATGATTGCGATATCACTAATTGTGGAGCAGACTGTGTAGATAATAATGATTGTGCAGATTTAGATTGTAATGGTTCAGATGGGTGCTATAATGGTGTTTATAGGGATTATCATGATGTAACAAACGATTGTCTGGATTGTTTATGCGAGCAGAATACCTGTACTGTTTATGATGAATATCCTGATGATCCAAGATGCGGGGTTGTAGCTGATGCTAATGGGCCTTATCAATGTGATGAGGGTAATTCAATAACATTGGATGGTTCTGGTTCATATTCAATTGATGGAACTATAACTGATTATTTATGGGATTTAGATAATGACGGAGACTTCGACGATGCGATTGGAGTAAGCCCTAATTATGATTGTGAAGATGATTATGATGATAAGATAAAGCTCAAAGTAATTGATTCAAATGGAAAAGAGGGCATTGATGAGGCTGATTTAAGAGTTGATAATGTTGATCCTATGCCTCATGCAGATGGCCCTTATGAAGGCGATGTTGGGGTGCCTGTTCAGTTTAATGGCAGTGCCCAGGATGTTCATGCAGATACTTTAAGTTATTTATGGGATTTTGGTGATGGCACAACCTCAACCCAAAAGAATCCTTTACATACATATACTACTGCAGGTTATTATGAAGTTGCTTTAACAGTTACAGATGATGATGGCGGTTCAGATACAGATACTAAAGATATAGACATATATGAAACAAGGAAGATTGCTTTAGATTCTGGGGTTTCGATGTTCTCATTGCCTTTAGTTCCTAGAGATGCTGTGACATTCAATGATATACAAAATGGCTGTAATTTATTGGGCTTGGCTTACTGGAACCCGGCTACTGAATCTTATAATATGATAAATGGTGCAATTCAGTTGTATCCTGGGCAGGGGTATTTTGTAAATCTTGGTGGTGACTGTGATTTTTCAATGAGGGGCACACCATTTGATTATGACGAAGATATTGTAGGTTATGAGGGCTCTGGGACTTTGAAATCAGGCTGGAATATGCTAGGATCAGCTTCTAAGAGAACTCATTATTGGTATGTTAAGGGTGATTGTGTTGTTACTTCAGGTCCCTGGTATTATACGTCTACTGGAGATGTTCCTTATGAACTGACTGCATTCCTGGATCCTGGAGATGCTTATTGGATAAGAGTTCAGGATGACTGCAGTATGGACGGGAATGCTAAGGTTTGATTTTTTTTAAAAAAGAGAGTGAGAATTGATAAGATAGGTTGAGGAATGTAAGGGTGGAAGAAATGGAAGATAATTATCAAAGTTTAGATTCAGATGTTCAGGAAGCTTATAGTTCAGATGATTTAGTGAGAAAACCTCTTTCTCTTGGTATGAGGACTATAAGCGGTTTGCTTGGAATATATTTAGTTGCAAGAAGCGTGTTTGCTTTTGCTGGAGAAGCTCAAGTTCCTAAAAAAATTTCTATGGATGATAAGCCTTCTCATTCAATTGAGCAAACAATTTCCCCTGAGGAAGCAGCTAGTTATAATTCAGATAAGTTATATAGTTTGAAAGATGTGCCTAAATACTCTATTGATGCAACCTCTGGTGCTACAGATGAAGAAGGCAATGGATCCATAGGGGGAAAAGCTGTTTTAATGGGAGATGATGATTATTGTATTGTATTTGGAGGACTTTATAGGAATCAGGATGGGAAGGGTGCTGGGAATTTGGAGATTGGTTATAGTCGTCTTCTAAATGATAATCTTCTTGATGTTGATCTTGCATGGATACATAATGATGGGCTTAATAGCTTATTGGCTGAAATAGGCTTCTATGATAATAAGGGGGGAATGTCTATTACCGTAGTCAAAGGACTTGATGATGAGAGAGATAATACATATAAGACATTAGAGAACTCACTGAGCCAGACTGAAGTGTCTAAAATAGGAGAGAATGATGATTATAATTTTTATGAGGGAAAAACCACCACAATAGATAATCACCTGATAAGAGAGAACTGGCGAGAAGCCAGGGATGGTGTTCGTCTTGGATTTACAAGAGAGGTATTGGAGAAAATAGTAGCAGATGGGGGAATATCTGGTTGGACTGGAAGAGATGAAGATGTCGTGGGACTTGATTTAAGTTTGATGAAATTTTCTAAGGATGATAATATAAGTACCGGAATCAGTGGAGCATATACTAGCGATGGAGTTTGGAATGTGTTTGTAAGAGCTACACTATATTTTGGCGGTGATGGAAAGGATGTTAGAAATGTTCCTGTAATATATAATGCTAAGGTACTTGATCTGAAGCACCTGCCAAGGAATTTCCTAGTTGGTGAGTATAGTAAAGAGGGGATTGAGACTGAAGTAAGTACGCAGACAGAAGAATTTAGAGAAAGGAAACCCAGACAAGAGGAACCTCCTCCTGATAATGGTGGAGATGAAGGAGATGGTGGAGAACCACAACCACCAGTAGGCAATCCAGACGATGGGCCTCCAGATCAACCTTTTAAGCAGTTGGAATTGGGTTTTGTCAAAGAAATAGACGACCAAGCAGCAGTGTCTTATAGACAGAGAGAGTTTGACTTTGACAAGAGAATAGTAGAGTATACAGGACCACAGCATGAGCAGTTAGAATTGGAGTTTAAGAAGACAGTATAGCTGGCTAATTTAATTTTTCTTTTTTTAAAATGAAAAAAATATTTTCTTTTATTTTATTGTCTTTGTGTTTTCTTAGTTATGTTTCTGCAGCTGATGTTGATTTTACTGGAACATTTTCTGATTCTGGGAGAGATACTAATGCTGATGGAAAGTATAATTTTTTGGATATATCTTTTAATGTAAATGTAAACTCGGAGAATGATTATTATTTTTATGGATTGTTGAAGAATAATAATGGGGATTATATTGAAGCTAGAAATGAATATGATTTGGGTATAGGGTTATTCAATATTATGTTGCCTTTTTCTGGAGAGGAGATATATTCTTATGGGGAAAATGGCCCATATATTCTGGAGTATGTAGAGATTTCAAAACCAAATTCCCCCTATCCTCCAATTAAGGTGAATAGCCAATATCCTATCTATCCTATAGGTTCATATCTTTATACTGATTTTGATAAACCAGAGAGCAGTGATATCGTTTATTGTTTAAGTTCACCTTGTGTAGCTTCTTCTTTGAGATTATCTTCTAGGGATAACATTGCTGGTAAATCGGAATTAAATGCTCCTAATACTATAGATGGCTGCCAGGATGGAGATAAAGGAATATATCTTTCAGATGAATCAATAGAGAATATAACAATCACAGACATTTATGGAAGTGATTTTAGGATGGGTGATAAAGTAAAGGTTGAGGCTGTTGTTTACTGCTGGTCTGCTATAGACAGGCTGAATTTTGTTTATACTAATAATACTAACTTTCCAAGGTGGAAAGTCATGGGATATGAATTCTGTGGCTCATCAGGATTTAAAATACTCTCAAAGGAGTTTTATCTTGACAATATTGAAGGAAACCATACTATGAGGGGTGTTTTTCAGAATTCCGGTTCAGTTACTGAGACATGCGGACAAGGAGATTATGATGATAATGATGATGTGACTTTTTTAGTAAAGGATGCAACATGTTATGATGGAGATGGAGATGGTTATGGATTTCCGGGCAGCTCTTTATGTGCTTATCCTGAATTGGATTGTGATAATTCTGATGCAAGTATAAATCCTGGTAAAAATGAGATATGCTGGAATGATATAGACGATAATTGCAATGGCCTTGCTGATTATGATGATGCAGCATGCAGGCAGAATTCTATTCAGTTGAAAGAAGGATGGAACCTTATATCCATTGCTTATGAACTGGATAACGATAGTGTTGAAACTGTGATGGATTCAATAGATGGAAACTATAAGCATATCTTCAGTTATGAAAATAGTGAATGGAAATTTTTTGATCCTTTGAATATTGAAAACTCAAATCTTGATAAGATAAAGCCAGAGCTTGGATACTGGGTAGAGATGACTGGTGATGATACTTTATTTATTTCAGGCAATAAATTGGGTACTGTCAGCTATAATTTGGTAGATGGTTGGAATCTTATCAGCTATCCTTCGAATATAACCAGGAATGCAGATATTGAGTTAGCTGGAGCAGCAGGAAATTTTGAATCTGTTCTTGGCTATGATGGAACATGGCTTTCCTATTCTGGATTAAAGCCCCATAATAATCTGGTTAATCTGGAATTTGATTCTGCTATTTTTGTAAAGGTTAATGATAGTATGACTTGGATATATGATGATGGATATAATGTTATAGATAGTGAATTAAGATATAGGATCAGGCTTTTGGAAGGATGGAATATGTTTTCTATTCCTATCGCGCTAGAGAATAGATCTATTGATAATTTGCTTGCACCAATAGTTGATTGTTATGATATAGTTTGGACTATGGAAGATGGAAAATGGCTATCAACAAAAAATAAAATTAATCCTTTAGTAGAAATAAAGCCAACAAATGGATATCTTATCGATATGAATGCTAGCTGTAGTTTAGATGTTAATGGGTATTTAATTAATTCAACTACCCTTCACCTTAATGATAATGTGAATTTAATGGGATGGCCTTCATATAGAAGTAGAGAAATTAATAGTTTATTTGATAATGCTACAGTATGGATTATAAAGAATGGAAACTGGGTATCAAATGAGAATCAATATAATCCCCTATCCATGTTTGAGCCAATATATGGTTATTATATAACTCTGAATTCGTCTATTAATATAACGATAACCAATTGATTACAATAATATTTAAATATAACTTATGATTAACTATCAAGTAATAACAATTTTGGAGGAAATATCATGAAATGTTTAAAGTTATTTATTTTATTATTATTGTCTTTAGTTTTGACTTCATCGTTATGTACAGCATTGGATCTTCCTGTTCAGGTGGATATTTTTGCATTGCATAAAAATGGTACTAATATTGATACAAATCTTAAGGTAACTATTTATTATTATAATTCCTCTTTTGAGTTAAATAGCTATAATACAGTTGATGACCCTGCAGAAGTAGTTTTTATTATATATGGGGGTAAATCAAATGTTTTTGCAGAATTTGGTCATACTTATGGTACTCCTATCGTTATTCATATTAATGGTTATGAAAATCAGACTAACCCCTCAGTTGATAATCGATGGGGACCTGCTAATGTAAATTTTAGTAGAAAGCCCATAGTGAGTGATGTTTATATAACTCCTGACCCTGCTTATACTACCAGTACTTTGACAGGTTTTGGTACCTACTATGACGCAGATGATGACCTTGAATTAGGGAGTAGTTATAAATGGTATAAGAATTTTGGGGAGATTGTTGGTGAGACTGGTATAACTCTATCCTCTGATAATTTTGTAAAGGGAGATGTCGTAATTTTTGAGTATACTTCTGGTGATGGTGATTATCAAGGAGACCCTGTTAATTCTTCTCCTTTGACAGTACAGAATACTGCTCCTACTCAACCAACTGTTGATGTTACTCCAAACAGCCCTGTAACAACTGATGATCTAACATGTGATGCATCAGGTTCTATTGATGATGATAGCGATACTGTCATTTATGGTTATGCATGGTACAAAGATGATGTCTTACAGCCTGCATTGACAACAGATACTGTTTCAAATACCCTTACAGCAAAGGCTGAGGTATGGGAATGTGTTGCTACTCCAAATGATGGAGAAGAGGATGGTCCAAGCAATGAGGATTCTGTTACAGTACAGAATACTGCTCCTACTCAACCAACTGTTGATGTTACTCCAAACAGCCCTGTAACAACTGATGATCTAACATGTGATGCATCAGGTTCTATTGATGATGATAGCGATACTGTCACTTATGGTTATGCATGGTACAAAGATGATGTCTTACAGCCTGCATTGACAACAGATACTGTTTCAAATACCCTTACAGCAAAGGCTGAGGTATGGGAATGTGTTGCTACTCCAAATGATGGAGAAGAGGATGGTCCAAGCAATGAGGATTCTGTTACAGTAGTTAATAGTCCCCCTATTATAACTCCAATATCAGATATAGAGGTCAATGAAACTGAAGAAGTAGTTATCTCTGTTATAGTTAATGATGCGGATGAAGATTCATTGACAATCACAATAAATGATTCAAGGTTCACTAAACAAGGTGATTCCATATTTACATGGACACCTGGTTATTTAGATTCTGGTATATATGCTGTTCTTGTAACTGTTGAGGATACTCAGTCTGCTCAAGATACTCAAATTGTAACTATTACTGTAAATGAGCATTATGACTTTTTTAGCAGGGAGCTTCAAGAAGGATGGCGTCTGTTTTCTGTTCCATTAAATGTGGGAACGACTTCTTTGCCAGATGTTTTATCTTCAATTGAGGAGAGCTATGATATCGTATGGACAATTGTTGATGGAAACTGGAAATCTTCTACTTCAAAGATATCTCCAATAACAACAATAGAACTTGATAATGGATACTTAATCCATATGAATGCTACTGATACTCTTGAGTTGGAAGGGACACCAGTAAATGGGACGATCATTTCCACAATACCCATATGGAATACTGTAGGATATCCTTCTCTTACAGATAAATTAATAACTGAGGTCTTGACAGGATTAGACTATGATATCGTATGGACTCTTGTGAATGATAACTGGAAGAGCTCTACATCGAAGATAAATCCAATAACAATGATGCAATCAGGATATGGATATTTGCTTTCGACTCAAACAGGCGGGGACTACACTATTGAGTCTTAATTCTTTATTTTGCTTTTTTATTTATTAGATTCGATTAGAGAAATTCGAGCCTACTAAAGGTTATCAGATATATATGAATGAAGAAGCTAATATAACAATTAACAATTAATATGTCAGGAATATACCATCAGTCTCATAAAAATCAAAGAGATTTTTAGGACACCAGAAATCTTCGATTTCTGCGTGTATTTGACTGATGGACAAAGTCCAATTTCCTTTGTGAATATGGTATATTCCTGAGCATGCTCAAGAACCACCCATAAGTCATGCTACCCGTCTATAGCGACTGAAAGGTTCGGTGATTGGTGGTTCTTGACAAATTTTAACAAATTTTAAAAATAACCAGTTTATCTGTTCTATTATGCAGCCGAAACATAGAGTAATGCTAATAGTAAGAGATGGGTGGGGCCATGGGGAGCATTATAAGGGAAATGCTATATCTCATGCGAAAACTCCAAATCATGATTATTATAAGGAGAATTTTCCTGTTTCTGTGATTAAATGCACAGGGAATGCTGTAGGCAATCCTGAGGGAGTTCAGGGGGGTTCTGAGGTTGGCCATTTGACTATGGGTGCAGGAAGAATTGTCTGGCAGCCATATGAACTGATAAACAGGGAAATTAAGAGTGGAAGTTTTTTTGAGAACAAGGCCTTAATTGATGCAATAGAGAACTGTAAAAAAAATAATTCTGATTTGCATATGAGTGGATTATTTTCAACACAGGGAGTGCATGCTGATTATAAACATATGTTTATGCTGCTTGAGTTATGCAAGCAACAGAATTTTGATAGGGTTTTTCTTCATCTATGCCTGGATGGAAGGGATATGCCTGAAAAATCTGCGATTCCTTTGGTTGAAGAGACTGAAAAAAAGATGAGTGAATTGGGTATAGGAAAGATTGCTTCTGTAATCGGCAGATATTATTGTATGGATAGAGACAGAAATTGGAACAGAACAAAGGAAGCATATGATTTAATGGTTGAAGGAAAAGGTTTTAAGGCTAAAACAGCAAAGGAAGCAATCGAAGAAGCTTATAAGAGGGGAGCTAAGACTGATTATTATGTCAAGCCAGCTGTTATAATTGATGATAATGATAATCCTATTGCTTTGCTGGATGATAGTGATTCTTTTATATGGTATAACTTTAGATCTGATAGGTCAAGGCAGATAACTGCAATGATAAATAATCTTGATTATTGCAGTGAAAAAACAGGGCATAAGGTTAAAGTGCATTATGTATGTTTTTGCAGCTATGATTCAGGCTGGAATTTAGCTGTAGCTTTTCCACAGGAGAAAGTAAAGAATAATCTTGGAAATGTTATTGGTGCTAATGGTTTAAAGCAATTGAGGATTGCTGAGACTGAAAAATATGCACATGTTACTTTTTTCTTTAATTCACAGGTTGAGGCTCCTAATAAAGGAGAAGACAGGATATTAGTGAATTCGCCTAAGGTACCTTCATATGATGAAAAGCCAGAGATGTCTGCTTATGAAGTTACTGAAAAGCTTATGCCTGAGATAGGGAAATATGATTTCATTTTAGTGAATTATGCTAATTCTGATTTAGTGGGTCATAGCGGTGTTTTTGAAGCTGCTGTTAAGGCATGTGAGGTGGTGGATGAGTGTGTTGGTAAGATTGTTACTAAGGCTCTTGAGAAGGATTATGTGATTTTCCTTATGGCAGATCATGGAAATTCAGATCACATGCTTTATGATAACGGTGAACCAGATCCTAGCCATGGATTTAATCCTGTTTTATTGATCCTTATAAGCAATGATGAAGAGCTTAAGAAAGTTAAATTAAAAGATGGCAGGCATGCAGATATTGCTTCAACAATTCTTGGTATTATGGGAGTAAATAAGCCAGAAGAAATGACTGGTCAAAATTTGATTAGGTAGAGAATTCTAAAAGGCTAGAGTAGCAGCACCAATTAAGCCGCCTTCTCTCATCTTACTTTTGATTATCTTTGTCTTAAAGAGTGTTCTTTTTTTCACCTCTTCCTCCAGGGTTTTCTTAAAGAAGCCATATGCATTGCTTATCTCTCCACCTAATATGATAACATCGGGATTAAATATATTAATGAAGTTTGAGATAGCTATACCGAGATATTTACCATAATCAGAGAATTTCTGTAAAGCTGCATCATCATTAATAAGCGCTTTTTTATATACTTCCAGAGGGGTTGTCCCAAAACATTTTCTCCCAATATATGATTCTATACAGCCATCATTACCGCAGCATTTTGCTTCCGGGCCATCGAAGTTTATTGTTGTGTGGCCTAGTTCAGGCGCACCATTATTTGAGAATAGCTTTCCATCAATTATTATTCCTGATCCCACACCAGTTCCAAGGGTTAAGGTAATGATTGTTTTATGTCCTCTGCCTGCACCAAAGCGATGTTTTGCAAGAGCAAAGTTGTCTGCATCATTACCAAAGACTATTTTCTTTATTTTTAGGCTTTTTCTTAATTCTTTTCCGAGATCATACTTTGATAATGGTATATTTGGGGTATATGTTATATATCCTTTTTTATCAACTGTTCCGGGAATGCCGACTCCGATCGCTTTTACATCTTTATACTTATTTAGGAAATATTTTGCTATTTTTACTATATTAGATACAATAGCAGCTCTTCCTTTTTCAGCGTCAGTCATAATAACTTCTTTTTCTCTTATGATGCCTTTTTTTGTTACTATTCCTGCTTTGATTGAATGTCCGCCCACATCTATACCGATAGCTGTCATAGTCACTTTCTAGAATAAAGGTTATAAAAATGTTTCTAATTTTTTACTCAACAGAACTTTTTAATCCTAATCTCGTCTTTTTTAGCAGTCAAACACACTTCATGCTTCTCGTTTAGCTTTGATATTTTGGTGGCAACCAATGGCAGAAGAATCCTGTCGCCTCTGAAATCTAACTGGGTGATGATGTCATGGCCTTCTGCAGTGTTTATGTCTTTCATAATTTCTTTTGCTTCTGTTTTATTTTTCTTATCCTTTTTTTCTTTTGTCTTTTCATGGAGATATTTAGCAATCTTATCTGCTACATCAATCTTGGTTGCTTCTGTTATGCCTTGCAGGCCGGGTGAGATATTCAGCTCTATCACTACCGGCCCTTTTACACTTTCCAGCATATCCACTGCACAGATTTCTGCTCCTATAGATTTTGCAGACTCTATAGCAATCTTTTTTGTATATGCATCTGGTAAGTATGCTTCTCCTATGCCGCCAGCATGGATGTTTGCTCTTTTCTCACCAATCTCTGCTCTTCTTTTCATTGCTGCAACTACTTTATCACCAACAACAATCACTCTTATATCTACGCCTCCTGTCTCGATATATTCCTGTATAAGGAAAGGTTGTTTTAAAGTATCCAATGCATCAAGGATAGATGAAGCAGAGGCAAATGAGTCAGCGAACATGACTCCTTTTCCTTGAGTACCATGGGGAAATTTCATGATAATAGGATAATTTACTTTTTTGAGTATATTCTTGGCTGCAGGTATTGTTGCTGAAAGGTATGTTGTTGGCATTGGTGTTTTATTTTGCTGGATATTAATCTGGGTATAGATTTTGTCATGAGCAATATTAAATGCAATTGGCTTGATCGGCATATATGTCTTGTTATAGAGAGAAGCTGTTATGGCTCTAAGAAGCTGTTCATATTTATGCGAGCCTTTTACATATATGCAGTCATATTTCTGGATAGGCTTGCCTTCGTAAAGAACCTCCATCTCTTTTGATAGATTGACTTCTATATTCCTTAGATCGAGCATATCTACTGTTGTAAAATATTTTTCCATAGCTTCTGCCAGCATAACTGTGCTTTTGCTTCCTAATGATATTATTGCTGTTCTCATTTTGGGTTTTTGGATGGGTCAATAAGGAAATATTTTTTTAATGCGTTTTGCCCTACTAATACTTTATATTTCATATGATCTCTGTCTGCTAATGTAAACTCTGATATTATCTTCTTTTTTGCAAGATTTATTTCACATTCTATGACAGGCCTTACTCTTGAGCCATGTGCAGATTTAACCATCTTAGACTTTATTATAGGGCCAAGATGCAACTCTGAGGCAAGGTTAAGGTCTATGGAACTTTTTGTGGCACCAGTATCAATCTTTGCTTTTATTTTTTTATTCTTTTTTTTACCGTAAATTGTAATAGTTTCTATCAGTCCTATGATTATTTTTCTCTCTCCAGGCATGGTGCAGTAAAGGATTGTTTGATTTATAAATATTGCGTATGTTTGTGTTGTGATGATAAATATTATAAAACAATCAGCAATATCTTTTTTTATGAAGCTTCAAGGGATAAAGGATAAGCTGCCTGATAGGCTTTTTGCTGTTCTATCTGAGGAGATTACTGAATTAAGGCCTGCACAGAAAAAGGCAGTTAATTCTGGATTGTTTGAGGATAAGAATCTTCTTGTGTGCACTCCTACTGCTTCTGGAAAAACACTTATAGCTGAGATGGCTGCAGTTAAGAATATTCTTGAGGGAGTCGGGAAGGCTGTCTATATAGTTCCTTTAAAGGCATTAGCAAATGAGAAATTCAAGGATTTTAAGAAGAAATATGGTGGTATGTTCAGGATTGCTTTATCTATAGGAGATATGGATTCTGCTGATTCTTATCTTATGGATTATGACCTGATTTTTACTACAAGTGAAAAGCTGGATTCTCTGATAAGGCATCATAGCCCATGGCTTAAGTATGTGAAAACTGTTATAGTTGATGAGGTGCATTTATTGAATGATGCTGGGAGAGGACCTACTCTTGAGATATTGATAACTATATTAAGGAGTTTGTTGGCGAATGTTCAGATAATTGCACTGTCTGCAACTATTGGGAATCCAGAGGAATTGGCAGAATGGTTGGGTGCTAACCTGGTTATTGATGACTGGAGGCCTGTTAAATTAGAACAGGGAGTTTATCTGGGTGGAGAGATTGAGTTTGTTGAGAAATGAAATAATATAATGAAAAAATAAAAAACTAAAAATATTTTTCGAGTTCGGCTGTGACTTCTTTCACTTCATCTAATGTCAAATCACCCATATGCGCTATCCTAAATGTTGTTGGTTTGCCTTCTTTTTCCAGGTTTTCGTTCAGTTTACCATATCCAGAGTCAATGGAGTATCCTTTTGCTGCTAAGTCTTTTTTCATTGCTTTGAAGTCAAGCTTTTTTGTGTTTTTCATGCAGGATACTGTGTCAGATTCATAGCCTTGCTCTGAGAACATCTCAAAACCATTATCTTTTGCCCAATCTCTTACATATGCTGCCATTTCCTTGTGTCTTTTGTATCTGTTTTCCAAGCCCTCTTCCTCAATCCTTTCAAGTTGTTTTTTCAGAGCATAGAGATGGGGGATTGAAGGTGTGTAAGGAGTCTGATCTTTATCGTACATCTTTTTTAGTTCCAGAAGATCAAAATAATATCCCCTTCCTTCTACTGTTTCTGCTTTTTTGTAAGCTTTTTCGCTTATTGATGCTACAGCTATGCCTGCAGGAAGTGCCAGTGCTTTTTGTGATGATGCTAAGCAGATATCTATGCCTAATCTGTCTACTTCAATCTTCATTCCAGCCAGGGATGAGACAGCATCTACAAACCATAACACCTCTGGATATTTTTTCATCACTTTAGCAATTGGCTCAAGATCTGAGGCAACTCCTGTTGATGTCTCGTTGTGGACCATGCAAAAAGCCTCATAATCTCCTTCAGATAATGCCTTGTCTATGTCTTCTGCTTTGACTGCTTTTCCCCATTCATAATCTATTTTTTCGACTTCTCTGCTGCATCTTTTTGATACATCTGCCCATTTTTTTGAAAATGAGCCATTTACAGCATGCAGAACTTTTTTATTTACACAATTTCTTATACATGCTTCCCAGAAACCAGAGCCAGAGGAGGTAGATATCAATACGTCATTCTCTGTATGGAATACTTTCTTTAGTCCGGGCCTTAGGCTTGCAAAGAGCTCTTTGAACTCCTGTGTCCTATGGCCTATCTGCGGGTGTGTCATTTCATCCAATATCTCTTTCCTTACCTCTGTAGGTCCGGGAATAAATAACTTATTTGCCATTTTATTTTTCCTCCTCTAGCTTATTCAATACTAAGCCCGAAAATATTTTCGGGTAGAAATATGTTGATTTCTGCGGCATTGTCTCATTTGCTCTCGCAGTAAGAAAGATTTCCCTCATCAAAGGGGGGTTTAATAGAAATGCGGCTTTGTATTTTTCTTCTTTCAGTTTGATTAGTGTTTCTTCGCTGCCTTTTACAAACTTTATCTTTGTGCCCAGGCTTTGTTCTTCTTCTGTAATCCCTAATATTTTCTCGAAAATTAACTTATGCAGTATGTTGACATCAAGTTTCCTGTATATTCCTGTTGAGTCTGGGAGAAGTTTATTCATTATTTCTGTATTCCTTAGATTAAGTGAGTAAAATTTTTTATTTACATTATCTATAAAACCAATTACATGATTCTTAATGTTCTTAGTTTTATCTATCATTATCTCCTTGGAGCTTATTTTTTCTATAAGCCTATCAGCATCTTGGACTTCTTCTATTGTAAAATATTCATTTATTTTTTTTAGCAAGCCATCAAAGTTTATATCGATGTTAAATAATACTCTGTTTGTGGGCAATATTATCATCCCTTCATTGAAAGAATTCACAAAACAAGCCATCCTATATCCGGCATTTTCAATTTCAGGATGCTGTCTTTTAAATTCAAGGGCGGTTTTATACCTATGATGGCCGTCTCCTATTATCACGCTATACTGCATCATTTCTTCGCTTATTTTCCTGATATTTTCGTTATCTCCTATTTTCCAGAACTTATGGACTACATCAGAGTTATCTATAAACTCAAATTCCGGTCTATCTTTTATGCTTTCATATAGTATTTTATCAATAATTTTGTGCTTGTCATCATATAAGAAAAGAACCAATCCAGTATTAAATTTGGTTTTATTCATTAAGCCTATCCTGTCGCTTAATGGTTTTGCAAGAGTTTTTTCATGCGGCAGGATATTCCTGCCTAGTTCTTCTAACTCTATTAATGCAACAAATCCAGTTCTTGTATATTCCTTTTCGCCTTTCCTGAATATTTGAGA
Source organism: Nanobdellota archaeon (assembly GCA_023140175.1). Taxonomy (GTDB): domain Archaea; phylum Nanobdellota; class Nanobdellia; order Woesearchaeales; family WJIZ01; genus WJIZ01. The sequence goes on from JAGLMD010000054.1 coordinate 46,438, forward strand.
GTAGACATAAAGACTTTCTTCATTATCTTGTTTTATTATCTCTTGTTCCTGCCACTTTTTTAATAGATCGGCAGCTTCTTTATGGTCTTTATTCAATATTATATTGACATAATTGTATTTTGATTTGTTTTTATATTCTTCAATCTGAGAGTTTGATATTACATCATAAGGGGGTGTAATTACAGAATCTATCTCAACTTTTTCTGAATTATACCTTATTCCTTTAAACGCTTTTATGTTGACCATTTTTTTGTGTTACAGCGCCTTTCTGGCTGTCATCTGAGAAGACAACCGAAAGAATGAGTTATTTAGCAGGAGGAATTACAGCCAGAGTTTATAGATGATGCCATAAAAGAATTTTCAGTAACGGCATTATTTTTCATTCCCTTACACCGTTAGTAATTTCTTAAGTTGCTTATATTTAAATATTTGTATCTTTTAAGATATGGGAAATTTTATTTTACTTCGCCGTAAGCCTGGCCCAATATTGTATATCCTATGACTGTTATGGCAAAAGCGTATATCAGGAACAGAAACGGCAGGAGTATTATCCCTATGATTGTGACTGCTAATAGTATGGATACCAGGGAGATACAGATAATTGATCCTATGCCTATCAGTGTCATTATCAGAAAGGCTAAGATGTATTTAGGTGAGAAGGATATCCTGAAGATTGAGGATAAGACAAATGAATCTTTTAAATTTTTCTTGTCCATAAATCTTAATAATGCAACAGAGACTATTAACCACCATACCATATATATAAGGAACATCACTGGAATTAATATAGGTAATTTCTGGATGAGTCTTGAATATACCTGTTCTTCTTTTGCCCGGGATTCTGGAGATGCTTCATCCATTATGGAATGGGCAGATATCTCTTTAAATTCAGCATATAATGAGGGACCCAGTATGGATGTTGATACAGAACTCAATATGAGCATAAAAGGAATCGAGTAGATTAGTGATATTATCCCCAGCTTTATCCCGTCATTGAATAGAGCACCAAAATCTGACCAATTAGGCAATGAAAATTTCTTTTTTGATGCTGTAAAACCGCATTTTATAAAGTAGGCTGTAGGAACGGCAAAAACAAATATTGAAATTATGTTTGGTACATACTTAAGAATAAAATTCTTAGTAAGTATTGTCGATAATGTAAATGGAATCATCATTATAAATGACGCTATTCCCACCCCTAATAATATCAGGCATCCTATACCTAATTTTTTCCAGTCAGAAAAAGGCCTTTTTATTGCGATAATGTAATTTACCATTAACTATAATTTTAGAATGAATCTATTTAAATATTTGGGTTTCAGGTTTCAAGGCCAAGGCTCTTGATTAATTCCTGCTTATCAAATAATTTTATATCTGTATATTCCTGGCCTGTGCCTATATAGAGAATTGGCTTTTTTGTTACATAGCTTACTGAAATGGATGCACCCCCCTTTTCATCAATATCAGCCTTTGATAATATCATGGCATCAATATCAATGGCTTCATTGAATTTAGTTGCTTGCTCTACGCAATCATTTCCGGTTATTGCTTCACCAACAAAAACTTTTAAATCGGGTTTAGCTACTCTTATTATCTTTTTCATCTCATCCATCAGATTAGTGTTTGAATGTAGCCTTCCTGCTGTGTCTACTAATACAGCATCAATATCCTTTGCCTCTGCATACTTTATTGCATCGAAAGCCACAGCAGCAGGATCTGAGCCATAGTCATGCTTTATCATCTTTATTCCAAGATTATTGGCATGTATCTGCAACTGGTCTATTGCAGCTGCCCTGAATGTATCTGCAGCAGCGAGAGTGACTGTTTTGTTTTTTTCGAGAATCATCTTGGCAACTTTTGCTATAGTTGTTGTTTTTCCAGAGCCATTTATGCCGACAAAACATATGACATATGGTTTTTTGCTGCTCATCTTTTCAAAAATATCAATCTGGTCGGATGAGAGAACTTCTTCAATGCTCTTCTTTAGTGAATTTATAATTGTCTCTTCTATCTTGCTCCTTCTTATGGGCTTATCCACAATTCCATTCTTGAGATCTTCTTTTATCTTCTCAATGACTTCTACTGCAATATTGTTTTCCAGCAGAACAAGCTCAAGGTCCCAGAAAATATTATCGAATTTTTCAGCATTTATCTTTTTTGTCACGACTTTTTCAGTTAGTTTACCGAAGAAACCCTTCTTTTTTTGTTCTTCTTCTTTTTCAGGCTCTTTTATTTCAGTATCTTCTTTTGGTAATAATGATTCTTCTGGTTTTTTCTCCTCTTCAATCTTTTTCGGGATTTGTTCTTCTTTTTTTATGATTGTTTCTTCTGGCTTTTCTTTAATAACTGTTTCTTCCTGAGATAATCCTTTTGTTTCTTCCTTTGCCTCAATAATCTCGATTTCTTTTTCTTCTTCAATCTTTTCTGGAATGGATTCTTCTTTCTCAACAGGAGTTTCTGCTTTTTCTTCTTTAGTTTCTTCGACTTCTTCCTGCTTCTCTATTTTCTGCGGTTCTTCTATGATTGTTTCTCCAGGCTTTTCTAGTTCTTCTTTTTCTTTCTTCCTGAACAGTTTTTTGAAGAACCCTTCTTTTTTTGGCTCTTCTTCTTTCTCAACCGGAGTTTCTATTTTTTCTTCTTTAGTTTCTTCGATACTTCCTGCTTTTTCGACTTCTTCCTGCTTCTCTATTTTCTGCGGTTCTTCTTCTATGATTACTTCTTCCGGCAACTCTTCCTCAGCCTTTTCTAGTTCTTCTTTTTCTTTCTCAGAAACCGGCTCTTTTATAGTGGGCTTCACTTCCGGCTCAGGTTTTCTCTCTATTTCTTCTTCAGCAATAATTTTCTCAGGAGTGCTTTTTTCTAATATCTCATCCCTCTTTTCTTCTACCTGAACTTTCTGCTCAATAATCTCTTCTTCTCCAGAATCTTCTACTTTCCTGCTAAATATAGAAATGCTTTTCTTCAGCTTTTCCTTTAGAAATTTGAACATTTTATTGTTGATTATTTTTTGAGATTGATGAGCTGATTTGCTGCTCGATTAATGATGCCTGCACGACTAATTTATCCATGTTTTCTGTTATTTTTACCTTTATCTCTTCCATTTCTTTCTTCTGTTTTTCTATCAATTCTTTTGTTTCTTTTATTGATTTATCCACGATTACAGAAGCACCTACATTTACAAGCAGCTTGTCTTCTTTTTTTAGGGTTGCTTTTGCAAATATGCCGTTGTTTATCGGAACTAGAATTTCAGGTTCATCTTTAACAGAATCATAATCGTCAATACTCTGCAAGGTTGCCATAATCTCTATAAGCTGCTGGTCTACTAATTGTGCTTGCTGCTGTATCTGTTTTATTTTCTGATCCAACATCTGGTATTCTAGGTATTTTTGCTGTATTTCTTTCTGGTCCATTTTAGCTCTTATTTTTGATTAATTTCTTCGTATTTCTTTTCTACAATTATGCCTAAGGGTTTGCCTTCGAATATGCAGTTTATCGTTTCTGCAATAAATGGTGCTAACGAAACGACCTTTATTTTTGGAATCATATTCTCTTCTGGTATTTTTACTGTATCAGTCACTATGACTTCTTTGATATCGCTGCTTTTTAATTTCTCAATAGCATTTTTTGAGAATACAGGATGGGTAGCGCATATATACACTTCTTTTGCTCCTCTTTTTTTCAATTCTGATGCAGCAGCACTAATTGTGCCGGCACTGTCAATTATATCATCTATTAAAATAGCAGTCTTTCCTTCTACTTCTCCGATAAGGTGCATCACTTTTGCCTCACCATGAGCCGGCCTTCTTTTATCAATTATGGCCATATCTGAGTAAAGGGCTTTTGTTAAACTTCTTGCTCTTTTTGTGCCGCCAACATCTGGTGAGACAACTACAACATTATCCAGTTTTTTTTCTATTATTGATTTTGCAATTGTCGGCATGGCTTTCATATTGTCTACTGGAATATTGAAGAAACCGGCTATCTGGTCAGCATGCAGGTCAAAAGTGACTACCCTATCAATGCCTGCTTTTTCTATCAAATCAGCAACTAATTTGGCTGTAATTGCTTCCCTGGATACTGTTTTTCTGTCTTGTCTTGCATATCCGAAGTAGGGCACTATTGCAGTTATCTCTTTTGCAGAGGCTCTTTTTAATGCATCTACCAGGATCAGAAGTTCCATTAAGCTGTCATTGGCCGGCCTTGATGTAGGCTGGATTATAAATACATGAGATCCTCTGACGGATTTTGATACGCGAATATATATTTCACCATCATTGAATCTCTTTGTCTCAACAGGGGTCAATTCTATGCCGAGATGCTCTGAAACTTTTTTAGATAATTCGGGATTTGAAGTTCCGCTGAGTAAGGTAATATGTTTTTTCATTGTGTGTTTTGAGAATAGAAAACCCTTTATATAACTTTCTTATGCTTCAATTCCAGAATTCAATTCTTTATCTAATTCTATTTTCTGTCTTAGTATTATTTCAATCTCGCCAAATGGCTGGTATTGCTCTATGTCTATCTTTCTCTGATTAGTGAGATGCAATAATGGGATAAATGTGTATATTTTGTCTTCTTTTGTTTCTGATGGCACTAATGTTGAGAATGTTAATCTAGTATTATTGGTAGTAAAAAATGTTTTTATCTTTATGTACATCTCCCTGATTACTTCGCTTATGTCTTT
>JAGLMD010000055.1 GCA_023140175.1 Nanobdellota archaeon
ACTTTTCAATACCCATAAGGATAAAAGGGGCAGGATTTAATCAAACAAAATGGTAGGGGTGCAATATCCTATGACCTTAGACAGTTTTTAGACAAAACTAGAAACCAACATTCCTTAATCTCTTTATCCTTTCCTTCATTGGAGGATGAGTTGAAAACAAACTGACTAATCCACCTTTTCTAAAGGGTGAAGCAATAAATAAATGCGCTGTTGTCTCAGTCGTTGATGAAGCCCTCAATGGCTTTTGCCTTATATCAGAATCCAATTTCTCCAAAGCATCAGCCAATCCTAAGCCGCTATGCAGTGTCTTTGCAGCACTCTCATCTGCCAAATACTCTCTTGAACGGGAAATTGCAAGCTGTATTAAAGTAGCTAAGATTGGAGTCAATATAGCCAAGACTAAAAGCTCTAAAACATTTCCGCCATCTCTATTCCTTCCTCCAAATCCTCCAAAAATGGCAGCCCATCTCGCCATAAAAGCTACATAAGAAATAACTCCTGCAATAGTTGCAGAAACACTCTGGATTAAAGTATCCCTATTCTTTATATGGGATATCTCATGTGCTATCACTCCTTTCAATTCAGAATCATTCAATAATTCTAATATTCCATGAGTACATGCAACAGCAGCATGCTTATAATCTCTGCCTGTAGCCATAGCATTTGAATGCACAGATGGAATTACATATACCTTTGGCATAGGTATTTTTGCCAGCTGTGAAACCTCCCTTACTATCTTAAATAATCTTGGATTATCATTTTCCTTTATCTCTTTGGCTCTATAAATAGCTAAAACCATCTTATCAGAAAACCAATAAGCACCAAAATTCATTATTATTGAAAATACTAAAGCGATGGTTAGCCCGGATACTCCTCCAACTAAATAGCCTGCTCCCATCAATATTCCCATAAGTGCTCCAAGCAGAATTACTGTCCTGAATTGATTACCTATTCCCATCTAATTTCCTCACCAAATGACCAATTTTACTTTAATAAATCTACCTCTTACTATAATAGATTTTATTCTTTGATAAAACAAATAACCCATAAATAAAGGCAGCTAAAAAACTACCCACAAAATTAATAGTAGTGTCTAAAGAGCTGTTTTCCCATGGCCCAAAGTGCTGGCTGTTGTCTCCCTCTCCAAATCCAAGATAGCCTTCCCCAAAACCAAAAGCAATAAAACCCCAATATTCAGACGCCTCAATTAATGCACCAAAAGAAATTGTCACAAAAATAGCAATAAAAGCAGCATTAATAAATCTCTTGCATATTGAATTATGAAGTAAAAAAGAAAGAACAACAAGAGTAGAGAATAGTGCAGCTGTAAAATGGACAATCCAGTCCCAGTGATAATTGATATCTGCCCATCCATAACATCCCATATGCCCTATTAAATTTGGGACAAAAATTAGTCCTGCAAATACTGCAGTAAAAACAGTGAATTTATACTTCTTATCAACCAATAAGAATATTATAAAAAAAACAACAGCTGTAAAATTATCAGCAGCAGCGATTTTTCCATTTGATAAATCAAAAAAACCCAGAATTAAGAAAATTGCCATGTAAACATATAAGATGATTCTGCTCAGCTTCAAAGTTCTATCACCACTTTCTTATTTTTTCCATCTACTCTTTTAATTATTTTATGCCCTTTTAATTTTTTCCCTATTTCATCAAATGAATATTTCCCTTTAGCTTTATTTATCTCATCCAGGATATTTTCAACCAATTGATAATTCTCGTAAATCATCTCTCCTTTTTTTGTATTATCTTTTGCCTTTTTCTCCATATCCTTAATCTGTCTTGTTTGCTGCTCTAATATCTTCTTTGTCTTATCAATATCAAGCTGGTGTTTTGATTTGAACTCTTCTTTATCGGCACATTCCTCTTTGAAAAAATAGTCAAACGCTTCATTAAATGACCCAAAAGATTTCTTATTAGCTTTATTATATATTTCAAGCTCAAAAGGAACAATGTCCTTTATCTTATCTTCCTTATACACTACACAAGCCCCAATATCCTTATTTATTATCCCCTCAAAAGCCTTAAAAACTTTTTCAATCTCTTCTTTGCTCAATGATTTCTTTTTCTTATCAATAGAAGATGTATAACATATCTCTTCAGCATATGTTCCTCCAACTCCAATATCCCTTGCTAAACCATATACTAATTCTTTTCCAGAATCAAGCACTTTCCCAAACTCTTCCTTTTTGATATTGAAAAAATTATGCTCTTTCTTAGGGTATGCATACTTATTGTTCTTTTTTATCTCTCTGTCAGCCCATTTCTTCTGCTCTAATGCATTTATTATAATATCATTCTCATCAGTAAGTATAATGTTTCCCTTGCCAAATAGTTCAATATACATCCTATATTTTCCTTCCTTCACCTCAAAAACAAGAAGACAGATTCTTTCAGATCCTACCTGGCTTATTCCTCTCAATCTGGCATTAGCTAGTTTTTTTCGCAAAAACATGCAAAACCCAGAAGGAGCGTCATATCTTCCCTTATAATCAGACAAAAAAATGAATTTGCCGGATATTATTCTCAATATTTTCTTACCTGAATTAGAAACATGAAACTGTAATATCAGCTCTTCTTTTTCAGGATGATATATCTTATCTATCTTCCCTCTTTCCAAGAATTGCATTTCTTTGATTAAGTAATGGAGGTCAACAGAAGATATCTGCGATTTCATATATGCTTAGAATAAATAGATGTATATAAAAGTTTATATAGAATATTAATATTCAGGGTACTATGAAAAATGCATTCATAATTCACGGTTCGTATGGGTCACCGGATGAGAACTGGTTTAAATGGTTAAAAAATGAATTAGAAAAAATTGGTTTTGCTGTTTATCTGCCTAAGTTTCCAACACCCCAAAACCAAAACATAGAGAATTGGTTTAAAGTTTTCCAGAAATATGAGCAATATCTTGATGAAGATTCAATTATGATAGGCCACAGCCTGGGTCCAGCATTTATTTTAAATCTTCTCGAGAAAATAGAAAAAAAGATATACACCTCTTTTTTTGTCTCTGGTTTTATTGGGCAATTAAATAATCTGGATTTTGATGAGATTAACAAATCTTTTGCAGATAAAGTGTTTGACTGGAATAAGATAAAAGAAAGCTGTAAAAGATTTATTTTATTTCACTCGGATAATGATCCTTATATTCCGTTAAATAAGGCAGAAGAACTAAAAGAAAAATTAGATGCAGAACTTATTGTCGTGAAAGATGCCGGCCATTTCAATACAGTTTCAGGATATGATAAGTTTGAAGAATTATTAGAAAAAATAAAAAATAATTAATCACTCAAAATCAAAAGGAGAAATCTCTTCTTTTCCAAATTTCTCTTTTGCTTCTTCTAATCTTTTTCTCTGCTGCTCCAGATGATTATGGAAAACATCAGGTATTTCCTCTTCTGCCTTGTAAATCTCCTCAATCCTGTCCATCTTATCTAACCATTTCTCAACCCGAATAGAAAACTGCTTTTCATAATCTTCCTTAGTATAATCTCTGTCAAATATCTGCTTAAATAATGCCTTTATATCTCCATACTTAGGGATATACCCTATTGGAGTTTCTATTGCTTCATACTCTTTATGGACTCTTCCTTCCATCCATATTAGCCATACTTTCTTGTCTACTTTCTCATTCAGGAATTTTCCTTCCTCTTTCAAAAAATAGTTTGTCGCAAAAACTAATGGCTCTTTATCAAGGTCTTCACCAAATTTGAGATGGTTCTGAATATATGTTCCAAGGGGCACAGTCAAGAAATCCATATTTGCCATAGGGCTTAATTTTCTCACTCCTTCTTTTCCTAAAGTAGCAGCAGTTGTCTCAGACTCCAAGCAGGCACCAATAAATACTCCCTGACTCCAGCCCAGGCTTTGATAAACAGGCACACATGTGTCTGAATCTCTTCCTCCATAAATAAATCCCTCTATAGCTACTCCCTGAGCATCATCTGCTTTGGGGTCTGCATTATCCAGCTCAGATATTCTTATTGTATATCTCGCATTCTTATGCGCATGCTTGATCTCATTTCCGTCTTTATCCTTATTTCCGAGCTTCCATTCTCCAGAATAATTCCTGCCTTCATCAGGCAGCTCTTTGCCCATATTAAGCCAGTAAGGTGCATCATCTTTAACAATGACATTAGAAAATATCAGTTCTCTTGGAGTTATCAATGTCTTATATATCACAGGATCATCTACAGGGTTGACATCCGTTATAATTCCAAATATTCCCTGCTCTATATTTACAGCATATGCCTTTCCATCTTTCCCTGGCTTGATATAGGCTATATCATCTCCGACGATTGTCTGTCCAGGTATCATTGCTGTTGATGTCTTGCCGCACGCACTTGGATAAGCCCCGGTAAAATAAGTAATCCTATTCTTTCCTTCTGGCTTTGCCCCCATTATGAACATATGCTCGCATAACCAGTCTTCTTTATGCGCCTTGCTTATAGCCAGCCTTAATGCCAGCTTCTTTAGTCCTAAACTATTGCCGGCATATTGATTATTGACTGTAAAAACCCTATCCTGCTCCAGGTCCATATAGATTCTTCTCTTATCAACATTTATGCTATTCCCTCTCTCATCCAGCTTACCTGCAGAATGTACAAAATAAAAGAATTCACTCATACCATTTAATTTCTTAAACTGCTCATAGCCAGTTCGGTATAATATATCCTCACTATGCGCAACATAAGCAGAATCAGTTAACTGCAGGGCAGAAATCGAAAATCTCGAGTCCAAAGGCCCCAAACAAAAGAACCTTATAAGCACTTCTTTTCCTTCCATAATTCCTTCCATCAGCTCATGCACTTCCCTGAGACCTTCATCCCTGTCCCCTGTGTTGATAACTTTGCTTAATTTCATGCCCTTAGATACAAGCACTTTTGTATTGGCCTTGTCTCTTGCCTGATCATAGTATCCATCAAAATGAACAGTATGTCCTTCTATAGCAAGCCTACTCTCTTCTTTGTTCTTCAAAGCCAGCTCTTTTACATAATCAATATCTTCCTTGCTGTCTGTGATTACAGTAGCTTTCATAGGTCTGCATATGTTAACATATTTCTCAACTACTTCCAGAACATAAGGATTATTTAACTCATTTAATTTTTTCAGATTTGCTTCATCTAATATTGTTTTGTCAATATTCATATTCATTCCCCCCTATTATAAAGCACTAGAAGCTTTTGTTATGCTTATATAGTTATTGTTATTAAAATAACAATTAACTGGCTTCTTTACACGCACTATGGATATTCTCAAATAGCTGCTTAATATTTTCCTTAGCCACAGCAGAAAATGCAATTCTTATTATTGGCGGCATGCTTATAATACCTGTATCATATTTCTGCAATAAGGTCTGCCTTATTTTTTCAGCATCTAGTCCTTCTTTCAGTTTTATACACATAAAATATCCTGAATTATAAGGCAAAGCCCTGAAAAACTCTTTATACTTTTCATCTTCCAACACTTTTTTGACTTCGTCATATCTTGATTTAAGCAGTTCATATTTTGATTTCTTCTCATCAGGATATGTAGCAGATGTAAATGCCTTCAGGACTAAAGACTGGCTTAAGTTAGAAGCATTTGAGATATTCCCCCTTACAGCACCAGCAGTCTTTGACTCCAGGGCAGCATACATCTCTTTTGAACTATTCTTTATAGCATAAGTGATCATTCCCACCCTAAATCCCCAGACATAGTCTTCTTTAGTCGCACCATCAATCTTGACAGCCAGAACATTCTCATGTATATCTGCAAGATATGAAAAAATAGACTCTTTCTCAATTCCATTTTCATAAACAAGCCCAAAATAAGCATCATCAATAATTACAAGAATCTTGTTTCCTTCATCAGCAGACTCTTTTATTATAGAGACTATTTTTTTTACTTCCTCTGTCTTTAGTGTGTATCCTGTCGGATTATTTGGAAAATTCAATAGCAGTATTTTCTTTCCTGCCCTTTCTTCTTTCAGCTTATTCCTTAGGCAGTTAGCATCAAATCCTCCATCTTTGAATAGCCTGAAGGTGTTCAGCTTTGCTCCATAACCATTGATAAATACAAGCTTATAATTTCCCCAGAAAAGGTCTGGCGAGATTATTTTATCTCCTTCATCAACAAAAAGGTAGCCGATCATGCTCAACCCATGTGTCAATGCATTTGTCACAATAGGCAGGCTCATTTCTTTTCCCTTTAGAGCAGGATTTTTCTCATATATCATCTCTTTCCATCTTTCTCTTAGATCTTGTCTTCCAAAGCTCGGAGCATAAGGAAATGCATTTTTAGGTTCAATATTGATCTCTTTTTCAATTGACTTTAATCTCATAGGGCTGCCATCATCTTCTATAGCAGCACCAATAGTAGCATTTATCTTCTTTCCTTTTGCTTCTGCTGTCTGGGCTAATATTCCTTTCTTAGGAAAGAATATTGCTTTTCCTTTTTCAGAAAGCAGATCATAAACAGCCTCAGAACTATTTTTTATTATTTCATTTAATTCTTCTGCTTGTGGATTTAACTGCATTGATTTCACCAATCAACTTAGAAATCACTTCTTTTTTAATACTTTCTGTAGTATTAATAACAAAAGTATAGTGTCCTTTCTCCTTAGCTTCGTTAAGGCTGGTGTCAAATATCTCAGCATCAAGGTTTTCTCTTACTTTTTCTTTCGAATATTTTCTCTTCTCAAGCCTTTTCTTAAGTTCTTTAAGCCCACATTTTGTTACAATGCACAAATCAACATATTTTTTGGGCAGATAATGGGAAAGCAAAGAATCAAAGATAAGATCATTGCTATTATTTTTTATCTTCTCAATCAGGAACTTATTTAGTCTCTTTGTATCTACAACATAGCATTTCCTTTTCTTATCATAAGAATCATAAAGATTTTTCTCTTTTATAATCTTCTTCACATCAACATATTCATAATTCAATTCTTTCTTAAGAATTCTTGCCAGTGTTGTTTTGCCTGTTCCAGCAGTGCCTGTTACGCAGATTATCATATTATCTATTTTTTTCTCTTGTAATTAATATACTCAATAACTATAACCAGAAGCAATATGAACATGCTTCCGAATAAAAACCAGGAAGCAGGGCCATTAAGGAAATTCTGAAAAAAATTCTGCCCAAAAGCAAAATTTATAAAATCTGTCTCAAAGGCAGCAGCACTCTCTGCCATAGCAGCAGGTGCCTTCACAGCACTGTCTAATACTGCTTCTTCTGCTGCTTCTCTCATCATTCCATCTCTGGCTATCATAAATGCCCCGCTGCTGAACTTATGAAATGCTTCCATTATGTATATTGTAGCAGAGCCAAAAACAGCAATCGATAAAATCGAAAAAATTCCCTTTAGTTTCTCCTTTATCCCAAAAGTACTTTTGGGCGCGATTATTATATATTTATTAGCCAGCTTATAATGCATAACTTCTTTTCCTTTCTCAGAATAATGAAACTCTTCTGCTTCTACAAGTTTTCCATTTACCAATTGTTGAAGATTATAATGTACAGTGGAGATTGGAATTCTTAGCTGCTGTGAAAGCTCAGATTCTGTTGCTTCATTCTCAGCAAGATAATCAAGGATCATCCTTGCAGTGTCGTTAGAGACTATCTGGGCCAATTTCTTGGTTTTATTATCTTTCAAAGACACAAGTAAAAATTTTTCTTTGGACATAACCAAAAAGAAAGAATTCATATATAAATAGTTAACTATAGTTTTGAATTAGGTTGAAGTTAAGCTATTATTCTAACTCAAAACCCCTTTCTGCAGCAACCTTTTTCCCCCAACTACTGCTTATAAAGGAGTTATTTCCTTTCTCTATCAAAAAAGACACATTTTTTTCAATAATTTTTTCAATATTTTCTGCTTTTTTTCCGGCCTTTTCTTTTTTTCCTTGCTCTAATCTTTGTTGTACCTTATTAAAGTAATCATCTCTTAATTCTTGAGCTTTTTTCTCAATATCAGGAAATGGTTTCAGAATTGTATTTACAGCCCCATCAGTTAGCTTTCTAATATTGTGCCTATGTTTTCTATATTCTTCTCTAAATTTTTTAACAGGATCATCTTTTTCATAACCGATTGCAGCTACAAACCTCTTGAGTTCACCATTTTGAGGCAAATCTTTGTTGTTTCTACCATAATAGAAATCCAGCCTAATCCTGAGATTAATCATAAATAAATAAGAGTCTTTAAGTCTCTTTTTCTCTGCGATATTTAATGGAAGATTGTCAATCCCTCTTAAAATATTAGGTTCAATTCTAGAATTTACCGTATTATTCATCCAAATAGCTTCATTTATATCTCTTAGGCCGCCGACAGAATTCTTTACATTGAAAGTATGGCGGGAGTACTCCTCCCTTCTATATTCTCTACTCGCATATCGCCAGGCAAGATGTTCCTCTACAATAGTTGGATCCAGACACTTTTCCCGAGCTATTTTAAGTACTCTATCACCTAAATTTGCATCTCCAGCCACCACAATTAAATTTGAAATAGCAGTTCTTGATGAGTAATTATTCTGGCTTTTTAACTTTCTCTCTAAATCATTAAAAGTACATACAATACTCTCTTTATTCCCCTTGTTAAAATCCTCATCAAAATTAAGAAGTTGGAAATCCTTATCACAATGATGTCCAATATCATTGGCTATCTCAATTATTAAGTCATTCAATTTATTAAAGTACTTTCGATGACTTATTCCTCTAAATATATGGCCGCCCGTAGCCCCTTCTTCACTATATGTAGCCATACTATCATAGTCGAAAGATGGAAATTCCTTTCTTGCATTTGCTCCCCCTAATAATAAGACAAATCCGGAATTTGGTTTTCCATACATCTTTTCCAAATATTTGTTCGCTGTATCATAAACTGTATTTATTATTGCATTACCTATATTTGACATTTCATCATAGATTAAGCCCATCTCTTCATATGAGTAATCTGCTCTACTGGGCTGCAATCTTTTTTGACTATCAGAGAAGGTATCTCTAATTGGGGCAATATATAATGCTCCTAATCTTATCAACTGCAACATAGAGTAATTCTTTATAGCCTCTATTTGTGCATCCAAGATCGCTTTTGCTTCCTGAGCTAAAACTTTTTTTGGCAGTTTTTTTCTTTGAGTTTCCCACATGAAATAACCTGTTGAATACTGCACATCTATCTTCGCAGCATTGGCTAAATCTTCTAACTCTGATCTCTGGCTATCATAATCCTTTCTGCCTGGAGTCAAACTTGATAATATTCCTGAACGATTTGGTTCGTGGGCAAGCAAGGAGAGATATATCTTTGCTAAGAAAGGGGCATATTTAAGAAGTAATTTAGAAGTAACCTCAGTCTGGAAATCAATAAGGCTCTTCACTGCTTTGGGATCCCCGCTCGCTACTCTGTATAGGTCAAACTTATTCTTTATTTTTTCAAGAGCCTCTGTTTTTTTCGCTGAGCGTTCATTAGCTTCATCAAAATACATCCCTACTAGTTCTAACCGCCTAAGCGCATCGACAGCCATCTCATATCTCTTTTTTGTCAATTCGTCAGAATGTATGCTATGCAGAGAACCGCCCAGTTCACCCCGAATTAAGTTATCTGTTGCTGAAATAAGTGAAGGTAAGTATTTAGTTACAAAACAATTATTTTTATCACAATTCACATCATTTAGATGATTATATATTGCTGGACTCACTCCTTTTGTTTGAGTCAAGAGGTCATCTAGAACCCTTTCCATGCGTTTTCCATATCTAAATCCAGATAATTTAACAACTACTTCAAGTCTTTCCTTATGGTACTCGTCCCCCCTACTATAATGAGTACATGTAAACATATTATCACTCCATATTCATAAGCCTATTTTCCAGAAGGTCTCTTTACACCATATTTTTTTAGAATGGTGTTATACTCTGGGGATATCAGGGTTTTATGAGCATTACATTTATATTTATCATATACTTGAATAATATCTACCAATGCTTCATGCGTTTGATCTTGATTAGTAAATGGACCTACTTCATTTAACTTTGTATTCCTAATGAGTCCATACCAACCCTCTCCAACTATTACTCTAGCAACTAAATCTAACCCATTATGTATACCGATGTGCTCTGGTCCTATAATCTCCCCATGTTCTTTTTTCACAATAAAATAGGTATCCTTCATCATATTTAAACCTTTCTAATTTTTAACTACTAATTAGTGATATAAATATTATATAATTTTAAAAAATCTTTATATAATACATAGAATTACTTAATAACTATGGAATTATCTATTCAGTCTACAAATAACCAAGAACTCATAGACATAACAAAAGAAATAGAAACCCTTATTTTAAATTCAAAAATAAAAGAAGGAATCTGTCATCTCTATCTACCACATGCTACAGCTGCCTTAACAATAAACGAAAATGCAGACCCCAACATTAAGACAGATCTTCTAAAATCCCTAAACAAGATGGTTCCGCTTCATGACAACTATCTCCATGATTCCATAGATAATAATGCTGCAGCCCACATCAAGTCAACCCTGGTGGGAGTATCCCTGACAATCCCTATATCCAGCAACACATTACAATTAGGAACATGGCAGGATATATTTCTATGCGAGTTCGACGGACCAAGAAATAGAAATATAATCATAAATATAATCCAAAACAAACAATAAAATTATAAATCTGAACTATATTTTGTTTATAGGAGGTGTAAAAATCGGAGTTTGTGACATGTGTGGTTCTGAAACTGATCTCTATAAAGCAGAGATAGAAGGTACTGTCTTAAATGTCTGCACTAAATGTGCCAAATTCGGAAAAGTTGTAGCAAAAGTTCCAGATAAAAGATATCTGGAAAAGATTCAGAAGAAAAGAGAAAAAACACCGAACAGAACTAGGTCAATCTCCAGCAGCGAAATAACAGAAAACTTAGTAGAGAATTTCTATGAGATAATAAAAAATAAAAGGGAAAAACTAGGCCTGAAACAGGAAGACTTTGCCAAAAAAATAAATGAAAAGGCCTCTATAATCCATAAGATCGAAACAGGCCATTTCGAACCCAACTTAAGCCTATCGAGAAAAATAGAAAAATTTCTTAAAATAAGCATAGTAGAACAAATTGCAAATGAATCTAGTGTCCTGGAAAAAACAAAATCAGAATCATTCACCTTAGGAGACTTTATTAAGGTGAGGAGATAATCCTGGCAGTATATTCTCCTTTTTTTATGCTGTGTATTTCATCCCCTT
>JAGLMD010000056.1 GCA_023140175.1 Nanobdellota archaeon
CTTCTAATTTATTACTTGTTTTTCTTTTTGAATAATATGCAATCACAGGGTAATTACTTGTCGTATAAATGCCTGCATCTTCTTCCAGATTTGTATCCATAAACAACCCTGCCTCTCTTGATACTTCCCTAAGGCCGCTTTCGAATTCTATCATTGGAGTATAAGCTATTTCATAAGACGGAATAAATGCTATAATTATTAGTATGAATGAAACATATAGTTTTTTCCTGCTGAGCCTGCTCAGGAAATTAGCACTTAGAATAAGGGCGGGCGCTAACGATGGGAATAGAAACCTTTGTATTTCCCATTCTATCCCTTCTGGTTTGCATATCCCTTTTTGAGATAATAGGATGAAATAGGATAAAGTGAAAGTAAACCAAATTATGAGATATATATTGATTTTTTTCTTTTTGATACCTAGGAAAAGTAAAATAGAGAGAAATCCAAAGAATAACCATATTTGGCTGAAAACAATTAATGGGGAGATTGGAAGATTTTCAAAAACAACATGTGCTGCCTGGATTATGGGATGAAGAAAGTTTCCAAAGTAAATATGGTTGAAGATTAAGTACGGCAGAAAAAGCAGGAACGCAACAAAAAGGGAATGAGCAGTTTTTTTGAACGATGGCCTAAAAAAGAAAAATAACATTAACAATAATGGAAACAATAAGATATTCGTGAATTTAAGCAGGATTGAAAGGCTTAGAAAGGCACCCCCCAGAACATAACTTCCTAGTTTTTTGTTCTTTATTCCCCTTATGTAAAATGCGATAGTCAAGGTGATGAATAAGAAAGATAACTGATCAGTCATGACCCATCTGCTTGCCATGATATGAAACGGAAATATTGCTAGAAGAAAAGCAGATATAATTCCTGTCCTTTTTCCAAAGTTACTTGCCAGGAAGTAGACTGCAAAGACAGAAAGAGAGTTTAGGATAATCATGGATAATCTTAGCATAATTTCTGATTTGATGAATGGAATGATGAGTAAAGATAAGAGAAGCGGCCTTTCATATAGCTGTACATAGGGAGCATTGCCTGTTGAAATAAATTCAGAATTCATTATATAGATTGTTTCATCCCAAAAGAAGTAGGAAGTATCAAAGAATAAGATTCTGAGTAAGATAGCCAGGATAAAGATTAGAAAAAGCAATTTATGTTTTTTGATTATTTTAAGCATACTTAGGTTAAATGTTTGCTTCTTTTTATCTTTTATGTAGAAATTTAGCAAGTTTTAAATAGCTTCCAATCAAACCAAAAATCATGCAGAAAAAGCAAACAAACAGCTATGCATTCTCATCATTAATACTTTCTCTATTCTTTTGGGTACCATTAATCAATATATTCACAAGTTCTTTAGCAGTAGTTTTTGGATTTGTCGCTTTAAAAGAACTCAAATCAAATAAGGAGCAAAAAGGCAAAGCTTTTGCTATAGCAGCCATCACAATAGGTATAGTTACCCTGATGCTCTCTTTTATAGGCATTATCTTATACTATTTTTTCCCAGAGCTTCTGGAATAATTTACCGTCTTTGACAAAGCGAAATGTTTAAAAAGAAATATTTCCTTTCCTATTCAATACTAAGTTTAAAGTAGATGATATAATATGGAAACATTAATTATGGATATATGCAGTACATTGTTTCTTATACTGTTCTTTTTCCTTTTTTTCGTATTTGTAGTTTATATTATTTCTATCTTTAGAAGAGAACAGCATGATGATTTTGAGCCAAATATCAGCATAATCATTCCGGCATATAATGAAGAGAAAAATATCTCAAGATGCATAGACTCAATCTATGGTTCAGATTATCCGCTTCATAAGATGGAAATTATGGTAGTAGATGATGGCTCAACAGACAACACAAAAAACATAGTAAAAGGCTGCAAAGATATCCTGCTCCTGAATCAGAATCATAAAGGAAAATCAGAAGCCCTTAATCTTGGTACAAGACATGCAAAAAATGATTTTATCGTATCTATAGATGCAGATACTATCTTAGATAAGAAGTGTATAAAAGAACTCGTAAAGCCTATTAAAAATCCAAATATAGGCGCCACAACAGGCACCAGCAAAGTAAAAAACATCAGTAATATCTGGACAATATTCCAGAACATCGAATATCATTATAATAATCTTATCAGAAAAAGCTTTTCTTCAGTTTTCAATAACGGCATTTGGTTTTTTGGCGCTTTGGCCTGTTACAGAAAATCGGCTATAGAGAAAATAGGATACTTCAAAAAAGACACGCTCACAGAAGATATGGATATAGCACTTGAACTGTATAAAGCCGGCTATAAAACATTCCATGTGCATAATGCATTTTCATATACAATTGTCCCATCAACCTTTAAAGAGCTGTATTCTCAACGCTCAAGATGGTGGATGGGCGTTCTACAATCATTGACTAAGAATAGAAAATTGTTCTCTCATAAATCAAGCCCCTCTATATTATTCCTATATATTAACCAGTTTTGGTGGTCTTTCTACGCTTTGTTGTCTTTACCTGTTATAATATACCAAGTTAACTATTGGCTTCCTTATAATACTTCAACATATTTTAATCTATTTAGCTATTTGTTCAGGTGGTTTAGTCTGGCAGGCCCTTTTTATGTGATATATAAAATCCCTGAATGGGGGCTGAATTTTCACAATTTCTTCGGTGTCTTTTCAGGTATAATAAGCGCCATCCTAATAATAGCATCAATAAGGATGTTTAAAGACAGGATAAATCTTAAAAATACTTTTGCCCTATTCTTTTATTTCCCTTATACGATAATTTTAAATATCATGATATCTGTCAGCCTTATTACATATATCTTTTCGAAAAAGAGGTTTTTCATTAGGTGAAACATATGGATTTAGTATCAACAATAAATTTTTATTCAAAAATTGGCAATAATGTATTTAAGCAGTATAATGAATTGGGCAGGCCTATTCTGGATTTCTTCCACATCATATTCGACAATCTGTTCTATTTTTTTCTCTTCTTGGCTATAATAATTTCTGCAGTATATTATATTATGTCATTGTATTCTTTATTCAATAAGAAGAAATACCCAGAAAAAGAATTCATCAAAGAAATTGCTCCATTTGTTTCCATACAGATTCCTACTTATAACGAACTAGTAGCATTAAGATGTGCAAAAAAATGCTTGAAGTTTGATTACCCCAAAAATAAGTTCGAAATAGTTATAGGAGACGATAGCGATAATGCTTCTGTTTCAAAGAAGATAACTTCCTTTGCTGAAAATCATGATAATGTTATTGTGACAAGAAGGGGAAGTAATTTGGGCTATAAATCAAGCAACTTAAATCATATGCTCAAATATTCTAAAGGCGAAGTTATTGTTATATTTGATTCTGATTTTGTTCCGGAAAAAGATTTTCTAAAGAGGATAATTACTCCCTTTATCCATGATCCATCAATCTCAGGAGTCCAGGCAAGGTGGAAATTTTTAGATCAGAATAAGAACATTGTCTCAGTTTTAGGCTCTACAATCATCACAGTTTTCCATCATATATGCCTTCCATTTATAAATAGAAACGCCAACATATCTTTTCTATGTGGCTCTGCAGAAGCAGTAAAGAAGAAAGATCTCTTGAAGCTAGGCGGCTGGGAACCGGGCAGTTTGACAGAAGATATAGAGTTCTCTTTAAGGCTTCTGAAAAATGGTAAAAAAATAGTATACCTTGATCAGCTAGAATGTGCTGGTGAAGTGCCCCATAAAGCAAGGGATCTATACAAACAGCAAATGAGGTGGGCCTATGGCGTGATATATTCTTTTAGGGAGCATTTCAAAACAATCTTCATAAATAAGAATATAAGTTTCAAGAATAAATTTTACATAGTCTTTTTCTGCTCAGGATACCTGCTTTCTCTGCTCCTTATCCTATTATTATTTACAGGTACTTTAAGTTTTGTTACTCATACACCCGGACCGATTGATCTGACTAGGTTTTTCTCAGAGTTAGGCAGAAACGTATTTCTCACCAGCGGTATAATAGTAGCCAGTGTTTTTGCGATGATAAAGACCAAGAACTTAAGAAAGCTCATAGTTATGGTAATAGCATCGTTTAGTCTGGGCTTAGTTGTGACTTATTATGTGAATATGGGCATTTTTAAAGTACTATTCAAACGTCCCATGAAATGGTATATGTTGAGTAAAGAGGGCAATAAGGCTGCTATATAAGAATTAATTTTTTAAATAACTCCTCTTTTTATCTTTTCTATGAGAACTTTAAAGATTCAAACAGGTACAGATTTATTTGATGATTTTCTGGAAGGCGGTTATGAAAAAGACATCTTGACAACTATTTATGGCCCCTCAGGCTCAGGCAAGACAACTCTCTGCCTGCTTGCTGCTATAGCACAGGCCAGAGAAAAAAAGAAGACAATCTACATAGATACAGAAGGCGGCTTTTCAATAGAACGCATGAAACAGTTAGCAGGGAAAGATATAAATGAAGTCCTTGAACATATAATCCTCTTGAAGCCAGTCTCACTATCAGAACAGAAAAATGCTTTAGAAAAATTGAAAAACATGATAAATGAAAAAATTGGCCTTATAGTAGTAGATACTTTGACTATCTTTTATAGGTTAGAGCTTTCTAAGAATGAAGATATAAAAACAACTAACAACAATCTTATATGGCAGCTGTCTTATCTCACAGAGATTGCTCGCAAAAAAAACATACCCATATTGATAACAAACCAGGTCTATTCTGATTTTAATAATAAAGATGATGTTAAGATGGTCGGCGGCAATATATTGAAATATAACTCAAAATGCCTTATTAAGCTTAAAAAACAGCCGGATAATAAAAGAAACGCGATATTGATGACACATCGCTCTATCCCGGAAGGAAAAGAGATTGTTTTTGCTATAATAAATGAAGGCATTATACTGGCTAAAGAAAGCTGATTCTCCTTTTAAATTCAAACAGCAACATATATAAATCCAACTCTATTTTACTACATAAATAAAATAATGATTATAAAGTGTAAAAATGGCGCATAATAATAAACTCAAAGAATTCAAAGAAATGAAAAAACTGGGCGAAATAGATAAGGATAAAATAAAGGCACAGCATGATAAAGGCAAGCTTACAGTATGGGAAAGGCTTGACTTTCTCTTAGATAAAGATAGCTTTATTGAATTAGATGAATTTGTCGAAACTTCTTCTAATGACTATGGATTACAGAAAAAAAAGAAACCTAGAGACGGGGTTATAACAGGTATAGCCAGGATTGAAGGAAGAAAGGTTTGCATATATGCCCAGGATTTTACATTCATTGGGGGTTCAATGGGTGAAGTGCACACAAGAAAAATCGCAAGAATAATGAAGTCTGCTCTGAAACTAGGCTGTCCAATAATCGGATTATTAGATTCAGGAGGAGCAAGAATCCAGGAAGGCATATCCGGCCTTGATGGCGGGGGAGAAATCTTCAGGACTAACACCAGATGCTCTGGCGTGATTCCCCAGATATCTGCTATCCTTGGTCCTTGTGCAGGCATTGCCGTTTATTCTCCTGCACTGACAGATTTTGTCTTTATGGCAAACAAGACAGGCAATATGTTCATAACCGGCCCAAATGTAATTAAAGCTGTAACTGGAGAAGACATAACGCCTGCTGCTCTGGGCGGGGCTTCAGTCCATTGTGAAAAATCAGGGGTAGCTCATTTTTATGCAGATGACGAAAAGCAGTGCCTTATGAAAATAAAAAAGCTCCTTAGCTATCTTCCCCAGAATAATCTTGAATCAGCTCCCTCTCTTGATACTAAGGATAACCCAGATAGAAAAAATACAGAAATCTCTGAAATTTTGCCTGAAGATCCAATGAAGGTATATGATGTTGTTCAGATAATTAACGAAATCGTGGATAAAAAAAGCCTCTTTCAGGTGATGGAAAAATATGCGCAAAATGCTGTTGTAGGCTTTGCAAGGCTGAACAATATTGTTATAGGCATAGTTGCTAACCAACCTCAGGTTTTGGCCGGCTGTCTTGATATAAACTCTTCTGATAAGATATCCCGGTTTGTAAGGTTTTGCGATAGTTTTAACATTCCTCTGATCAATTTTGTTGATGTAACAGGCTATTTGCCTGGAACAGACCAGGAACACAACGGAATAATAAGACATGGTGCAAAAGTACTATATGCATATTCTGAAGCCACAGTTCCTAAAATCAGCCTTGTCATGAGAAAAGCTTATGGAGGCGCATATATAGCCCTTGTCTCAAAGGACATGGGTTATGATAAGGTAATAGCATGGCCAACAGCCGAGATAGCAGTTATGGGAGCAGAAGGTGCAGTTAATATTCTGGATAGAAAAGAGCTTGAAAAATCAAAGAACCCTGAAAAATTAAGACAAGAAAAGATTAAACAATTCCAGGAAAAGTTCCTGAATCCGTATGTAGCAGCAAAGCAGGGAAAAGTAGACATGATTATTGAATTTTCAGAAACCAGAAAAACATTGATAAATGTCCTGGAGGCAATTTTAACTAAAAGAGAAAAACTCCCTTCTAAAAAACACGGAAATTTACCTCTTTGATCAAAGATGGAAGAACTAAAAGTAGTAGTAGATGGTAAAGAGCACATTGTAAGGATAGAAGAAGATAATAACAGTTTAAAAGTCCATCTCGACGGAAAAATCTATAATGTAGAAACATCCCTTAAGAACGAGCAAAAAGACTATGGTCTTGATAAAAGTTCTTCTGATGAGTCAAAAACAGGCTCAATAAAAGCAGGCATTCCCGGAATAGTCTTCTCCGTAGATGTAAAGCCAGGCCAAAAAGTTAAAAAAAAGCAAAAGCTAATTTCTTTAATTGCTATGAAAATGGAGAATCAGATATTATCCCCTATAAACGGCACAGTAAAAAAGCTGAATGTAAAGAAAAACGATAAAGTGAATAAAGGCGATACATTAATAATTATTGAGTAATTTTTCAGATCCTCTCCATAGATAAGGAAATAAACCAACAGCCATACTTATTTTGATAATATCTCCGATTATAAACGGTAAAAGCCCAAGCTGTAGAACTTTAAGGAAAGAAACATTTCCTAAATAAATCCATAACCCGCTTAAGCCAAATGAATAAAGGATAATCTCTCCAACTATCATACATAAAAGCACAGATTTTTTTGTTCTTCCATATCCTTCCTCTATCATCTTTCCTACAAAAAAAGCCATAAATAAAAATCCTATAATATAGCCACTGGTTGGCCCGATTATTGCTCCTATGCCTGATTTATATCCTGCAAAAACACCAAAACCCAGCAACCCAACAAAAATATAAGACAGGATTGCCAAAAATCCTTTTCTTGAACCAAAGAAAAATGCTATCAGAAAAATCCCAAATGTTTGCATTGTTATGGGCACAGGCCAGATCGGAATTCTTATATTAGCCATAAGCCCCAGAAAAGCCACACCAAAAAACAACATGAATATGTCCAGATATGTATCTCTATCCCTGAAAAATGCCTCATACAAAGTCCTGTTTTTCACTCCATGCTGAAGAATCATAATATCACTTCTTCCCATTACCAGTTTTTCCAAAAAGGATTCCTGCAAGAACATTTAATGCCCAGGCCTGCAATACTGTTATATAGTGCAGCTCTCCAAAAACATAGTTCCATAGCAGTTGTACAGGATATGCCAGTACTAGCCCGATAATAGCAGAAATAAGTATTACCAGAAGCATAGTATATGCTAAATCTATTATCCTGCTCAATATAGGTATATCATCTAACACTCCCATAATATAGCAGGGTATAAATCTGTTTTTAAATCTTTTGTTACGAGCTTAAATACTAATTTTCAATATAGAAAATAATATGAACAAAATTTATATATAACAAAAGTAAACACATAAATAAATATGAAATCTTACAGAAAAGAAATGTGGTTTGAAACAAAAAATAGACGTGAATTAATCAACATTACCCCGCAAATAGAATCTTGTTTAAAAAATTCAGGAATAAAAGAAGGCCTTTGCTTGGTAAATACAATGCATATTACAGCTTCAGTATTCATAAATGATGATGAGCCTGGCTTACATAATGATTTTGAGAGATGGTTAGAAAGAATTGCTCCAGAAAAGCCACATGGGCAGTACCAGCACAATGGCTATGAAGATAATGCAGATGCCCACTTAAAGCGCACCATAATGGGCAGGGAAGTCAGTTATAGCGATAACAAAAGGAAAGCTTGATTTTGGACCCTGGGAGCAGGTTTTTTATGGAGAATTTGATGGAAAAAGAAGAAAAAGAGTCTTAGTAAAAATAATCGGAGAATAATAAAATGGCAAATCAAAATAGAAT
Source organism: Nanobdellota archaeon (assembly GCA_023140175.1). Lineage (GTDB taxonomy): Archaea > Nanobdellota > Nanobdellia > Woesearchaeales > WJIZ01 > WJIZ01. The sequence goes on from JAGLMD010000056.1 coordinate 8,325, forward strand.
AGAGCATAGGATAATTTATGCAGACACAGATCATGGTGGAGCTGTTTATTATAACAGATATCTTGAATGGATGGAAAAAGGAAGAACAGAGATATTAAGGGATAATGGAATAACCTATTCAGATTTTGAAAAGAAAGGGATAATCGCCCCAGTAGCACACGTGGAGGTTGATTACAGGAATTCTCCAAAATATGATGAGATTATAGTAATAGAGACAAAAATAGAAAAAATCGGAAATTCAAGTATAGAATTCATCTATAAAGTATACAAGAAATCAGATAATACTTTAATAGCCACAGCAAAGACAGTCAATGTTTTCATCACAAAAGCAGGAGAAAAAGTAAGAGTTCCTGATGGTGTTAGGAAGATACTGGGATGAGCGTTTTGTTGTAATTAATAACCATTAGAAGGAAAAGGGAAGAAACAGAAAGGAGAATGTGCAATATTTCTGATATTGTAGTGATTATGATTAAATTCTTAGAAAAAAGCTAATTTTTTAAAGTTCTCTATGCACAAACCTGAGATTGGAAAAACATATATAAATCTAACTATATTCTGAAATCTCTATGAAGGTTTTATTCATAAATCCAGTTACACATCCTGATATGTTCAATGTTTAGATGAGTTTCGGAACGGCATACCTATCTGCTGTTCTTAAGAAAGAAGGGCATCAGACTAGCCTGATTTGTCCATATATGTTTAATCCGACAGGAGTTTCAAGGAAGATAGAGGATTTTAAGCCTCAGATGGTGGTGGTTTCTTCAGTTTCAGACCAATTTGAACTTTCTAAGAAGATTATTGGTTTTATATATGATAAATATTCTCTGCCAATTGTGATTGGGGGCGTACACCCTACAGTAGACCCTGATGAATGTATGGATGTAAGGGGAGTATTAGGTGTTTGTATTGGAGAGGGTGAATATGCTTTACTTGAATTTGTTGATTTGCTTGAGAAGAAAAAGGATTATAGCAGGGTAAAGAATTTCTGGTTCAAGAAAGAAAATAAGATAATTAAGAATACAGTCAGGCCTTTGATACAAGATTTAGATTCCCTTCCTTTTCCTGATAGGGAGTTATTTGATGGTTATGCTGATACGAGCAATGAGATTGAATTCATGGGCTCAAGGGGATGCCCCTATCAGTGCAGTTATTGTATAAATAAAGTGCTGCAGACTATTTATAAAGGATATGGGAAGTTTGTCAGATTTCGGTCGGTTGATAATCTCCTTAGAGAGATAAAAGAAGTTCTGAAGAAATATAAGAGCCCCAAAATATTGTTTCATGACGATACTTTTACACTTAATAAGGTCTGGCTAAGAGAATTTTCAGAGAAATATCCTAAAGAGATAGGAAAGCCATATATTGCAAACGGGAGAATAGAGACACTTGATGAGGAATCTATCAAGCTATTAAAAAAATCAGGATGTATTGAGTTAAAAATTGGTGTGGAGTCCGGCAATGATAGAGTAAGAAGAAAGATTCTGGATAGGCAAATGACTAATGAAAGAATCATAGATGTATTTAGATTATGCAAAAAATATGGAATTTTAGCGACTTCTTTTAATATGATAGGCATACCCGGCGAGACAGAAGAAGATATAAAAGATACCATTGAACTGAATAGGAGAATAATGCCTTTTAGGATGGGTGTTTCTATATTCAAGCCATATAAGGGAACGTTACTTTACACTATATGTAAAGAAAATGGATGGATAAGCAATAGAAAGGTTAGTTCTTATTTTGAGGCAAGGTCTACTCTTAATTTGCCCACAATTTCCCATAAGAAAATCAAGTATTATTATAAGATATTCAAGCTGAGTGTCTATCATCCTATATTGGTGCAGTTTGCAAAGGGCCTTATTTTTATTGGGCTGTATGATTTTCTGGTTGGTTTTTTATCCCGCGTAAGGAGATTCTCGGTGAAATTCCTGACAAGAAAACAGAAGGATGTAATTATGAAGATATTGAAGATTTAGATTTCTGGTTTTAGATTAAAATTATTCAGAATTTAAGCTATGAGTTTCTTGATGGAATTAATAACCTGTTCAACAAGGATCTCTTCCATCTGGTTTTCTTTGCAATTCCTGAACTTTCCATATATTGTGTAGCATGGCAGTGTTTTAGTTTCTATTATAGTTGTTTTTTTAGGACAAAACCTTTTTGATGGGGTGGGCCCAAATAGGGCAATAGTTTCTGTTTTAGCTACTGAGGCTATATGCAATGAGCCAGAATCGTGAGAAATGATTATATCACATTTTTCCATTAATTCTTTTGCCTCTTGTATAGAATTGGCGCATGCATCGTAAAGATAATTGTTTTTTGATTCTGAAATGATTTTTTGTGAAATCTCTTTATCTTTTTTGTTTCCGAATATGATGAAATTATAGCTTATCGAATTAGTCAATTCTATATATCTCTTTAACGGCCATCTTTTTATAGCTGCAGACTGGCCAGGATTAACAGCGCCGCCGGGGCATATGCCAATTATTTTTTTATTTGTTTTTTTATCTATCTTTTTCATGAAATTGACTGCATATTCTTTGTCTTTTTTTGATGTAAATATCTGTGGAGAGGTATCTTCTGTATTTATTCCTGTTATGCCTGCTTTTTTTAGCAGCTCTATGTTATAATCTGCTTCATTTTTTGTTCCGTTGAAAGGAAGGGAGAGAGTATTCCATATTCCTTCTTTTCCTCTTGAGAAGCCTATTCTTTCTTTTATCCCGCAGAGCAAAGCAAAGAGATTCCACATCCAGGATTTGTCTAAGATAAAACACAAGCCGAATCTTTCTTTTTTTATATTTTTTATAAGTGAGAAGACTCTGAAGAGTTTTTTCTTTATTATTATTTCATCTTCAAAGCTGATTATTTTGTGAATATTTGGGTTATTTTTTAGAACGTCTTTTGACCAATTTCCAACAAGGAATGATATTTTAGAATCTGGAAAATTTTCTTTTAAATTCCTAAGGAAAGGGGTAACCATAATTATATCTCCAATAGCCCCAGACCTTATTACAAGTATCTTTTTTGCCTTTGTTTTTTGCATTTTAAATCCTTCTTATTATATGCATGAACTTAAGCTTTATTATTATTGAAATGCCTTTTATGAGTTGAATCACGCCCAGCTTTGACTTTCCTTTTTTTCTGTTCCTGAATTCTAATGGAATTTCTTTTATTTTAAATCCCCTGAGGTATGATTTGTATAACACTTCCTGTATAATATCCGGGCCTTCTGAGTTTAGGTCATGGATTATTGATTCAATCACTCCCTTTCTAAAACATCTGAATCCTGAGCTGCAGTCTTTTATCTTTAATCCTAAGATAGTTCTTATGTATAGATTAGCAAACTTTGTTATGAGCTTTCTTATTGGGGTTCTTTCATCATCTTTACTTCCCCTGACAAGCCTGGAACCCAATATTATATCATATTTCTCTATTTCTTTGAGCATTATTGGGATATATTCTGGTTTGTGCGAGAAGTCAGCGTCCATTTCTATGATATAGTCAGCATTTTTTTCTAATGCTTTCTTAAAGCCGGCAATTCCTGCTAAGCCTCTTCCTCTTTTGCCTTTTCTTAGAAGGAGATGCACTTTAGGATTTTTTAGTTTTTTAACAATTTTAGGTGTGCTGTCCGGGCTGTTGTCATCAATTACAATGATTTCCAGGTTTTTTATTTTTAGGGCAAGGATTGCCCTGATTAAATCTTCTATATTTTCTTTCTCATTGTATGTTGGGAGCAATACTATTGTCTTTAGAGCCATTATGATTGTTGATTTCTGTCCAGCATATATATCTTTTTAAAATCTTCTTTTAGAAATCTATATCTTCACAATCTTTTATCTGATATTTTTCCATTCTCTGCTGGAAGTATATGCAAAGAGATTTCCCTGAGAAGCCAGCATAGGAAATACATCTTTTTCAAGCGAGCCTTTATCAGGCAATTGCCCTAATATTTTCTGCTCAAAGATATATATTCCTGCATTATTAAATCGGCTTTTTGACTTTGTCTTATAGCTGAAAGATTCAATCCTGTCTCCATTAATATTTATGTTATCAGTTGATTCACTAAGCTTAACCACAGTTACACACATTGTTGCAAGCCTATCTTCCTGATTATGAAACTCTATCATCCTAGAGAGATCTATGTCAAATTCAATATTGCCTGCCAGAACTAGGAATGGAGAATTGATGTATTTCTGGGCAGCCTTGATGGCTCCTGCTGTCCCATACAATGTTTTTTCTTCAATGTACCTTATTTCAGGACCTATTTTTGTGTCTTTCATAATTTCAAAGATATGCGAGAGATTGGGGCCGGCAGCTATTATTATCTCTTTTATACCTGCAGCTGCTATTTTTTCAAGTGTCTTTATGAGGTTGTCTTTCTTTATATTATATTCTTTGCCCAGCAGCAATATTGCAGTATTTACAGAAGAAAAATATTTCTTTAATGCGAATTCAAATGCCTGTGATTTATTCCTTATATTTTCTTTGCCGATAAGGCTGTCTACTTTTTTTATTATTTCAGAATCTAATGAGATTGAGATTTTTTCTCTCATGTGGTTGTTAGTAAATATGGTTTATATAAACTTTTTGTAGCTTAGTCTTTGGTTCATATATTTAGTTTATAATATATCTCATAATATATATTTCCTACAATACTATTCTTTTTAAAGGCAAATAACAATTTAGTAAGAAAAGGTAGGAAAAGGTAAGAAAACACTAAAATGAAAAAAATAATGATAACTGGGAGTGAAGGCTTTATCGGAAACCACTTAGTGAAGAAGCTGGATGGCAACAAGGAATTTGAGATATTAAAATTTGATATCAAGCTGTCTACTTTCCATGATGTGAAGGAGTTCCAGTGCGTGATTGACTTTATGGAGAAGCATAAGCCGGATATTGTCATACATCTGGCGGCTAATCCTGATACTATGTCGAGTGTTGAGTTTCCAAAGCAGGATCTTCTGATTAATACCGGCGGCACAATCAATATTTTGGAAGCATCAAAAAGAATCGGTGTGGAACTGGTCATATTTACTTCGACTGCGCAAGTGTATGGGGAGCCGCAGGCTATAAAGATGAATGAGGAGCACAGGCTGCATCCAAAAGGGCCTTATGCTGTCGGTAAATTAGCTGCTGAGAGATACTGCCAGTATTATTATGAGAAATTTAATCTGCCTGTTGTCACTTTTAGATTCTTTAATATTTACGGCCCCGGGCAGGTGCCTTATGTGGTTATACCTAGTCTTATAAAAAAGATTTCTCAAGCTAATGGGAAGATAGATATGTTTGGCTCAAAAGAAGACAGCAGAGACTTTACTTTTGTTGGAGATTTATGTGATGCTATAGTTAAAGGTATAGATAAGAGACCCATAGGAGAGATAATAAATATAGGTTCAGGCAAAGAATTAGCTATATATGATCTTGCCAAGGTAATATCTAATATTCTTAAGAAAGATGTAGAATTTGTTTATTCCGGAGAGAAAGATGATACTAAGATAAGTAGGATGATGGCTGATGTCAGCAAGGCTAAGAGTCTTCTTGAATGGGAAGCTAAGACTTCGATTGAGGAAGGTGTGAAAAAAGTAATAGGGAGCAGGGGTTATTAAGATGAACATGGCAGATAAACCAAATAAAGTTCTGGTGACAGGGGGAGCAGGTTATGTGGGCTCTGTCCTGGTCAAGAAACTGCTTGAAAAAGGGTATAATGTAAAAGTTATTGATAATTTATTGTATAATAATCAGGATTCTATAAAATCTTTTTTTGATAATCCTGGTTTTGAGTTTTTGAATGGCTCGATATGTATTGAGGACGATTTAAGGAAAGCGATAGATGGTGTTGATGCTGTTGTACATCTGGCAGCAGTTGTAGGTGACCCAGCATGTAATTTAAAGCAGGATTTGGCTGTCTCTACTAATTATGAGGCTTCTGTAAGGCTTGCTGAATTATGCAGGGAAAAGGGAATATCGAGGTTTGTATATGCATCAAGCTGCAGTGTCTATGGGATGGGAGATAATATCCTGTGCGAGAATTCTTCTTTGAATCCGGTTTCTTTGTATGCGAGAACCAAGATAGATGCTGAGAAAGAGATCTTAAACATGGCTGATAATGTATTCAGGCCAACAGTACTTAGAAAATCCACTCTTTATGGTCCTTCTTTGAGGATGAGGTTTGACTTAGTTGTCAATATACTTACAGCAAAAGCTGTCAGGGACAAGAAAATTGATATATTTGGTGGAAGCCAATGGAGGCCTTTGGTTCATGTTGAGGATGCTGCTGATGCTTATATAAGCTGTCTTGAGGCACCTTTAGATAAAGTGGGGGGGCAGGTTTTTAATGTGGGCTCAAGCAAACAAAATTATCAGATAATACAGCTTGGGAATCTTGTAAAAAGAAAGTATCCTGATATAAATGTCAATGTCAAAGAAGGGGAGGTCGATAAGAGGGATTATAAAGTAAGTTTTGATAAGATAGAGAGTGAGATTGGGTATTCTGTAAAAAAGACTGTTGAGGGTGCTATTGATCGTATTGGAGATATTGTTGTTAATTCAGGGATTGATTATAGTGAGAATAAGTATAGCAATTATTTAAGCCTGAAATCTTCATAGCTTTTTCATAGTTCTTGTTTTTTTCCTATTCTTC
>JAGLMD010000057.1 GCA_023140175.1 Nanobdellota archaeon
AATATTTTCTTCTGCTTAATAAATACCACCGAAATCTATATAAATTAACCTGCGTTTAATCACTACCCTGTAAGGAGGGATAATTATGAAAACAATTGATGAATTGAAGAATGAGAAAGGAGAAATAGATAGCAATGCTGTCAAGCAGATTATACCTTATGAAAGGCCTTTTTTAATGATTGACCGTGTTCTAAGCCTGGAAAAAAACAAGATAATAGCAATTAAAAATACAACAGCCAATGAAGAATTCTTTAAAGGCCATTTTGCAGGCTTTCCGATAATGCCGGGCGCTTTAATTATTGAGGGCATGGGCCAGGCAGCAACCCTAATGATAAGATATAATATTGAAAATCACCTGGAAAAAGAAGTTCTTGCATACAAGATAAAGGAAGCTAAATTTACTTTGCCAACTTTTCCAGGAGATCAGCTTAAATATGAAGTAGTTTTGCTTGGACAGGATGAACGAGGGGGCCTTGTAAGTGCAAAGGCATTTGTTGATGACAAGGTAGTTGCTGAGGCGCAGATGATGCTTGCTGTTGTTGACAGAAAAGAATTTCGCTCAAAAGCATCACCAGTATACAAATGATTTTTTACGGTTCTAATTACCATGTCAGCTGAATCTATACCGGAAAGATATGTTAGGGGAGTGGGAATGGCTAAGTTTGGAGTAGATGATAGGCCGACATGGAGTATGTCCCACGAAGCTATTTCTCAGGCGCTTGATGATTCGGATATCAGCCTAAATAAGATTGATGCAGCAGTGGTTTCCACTGTGGATACGAAAATTAATGAAGAAAGGCAAAGGCACTATCCCCCTCTTCTATCTTCTTTGCTCAGGAAAAAAATACCTATCATAAGGGTTCCTGCTGTCTGCGGTGGAGGGGGAGCAGCCTTTTGGTCTGCTTTAAGGCTAAAATATGATAATGTGCTTGTTCTTGCAGTGGATAGCGTTTTATCAGGCCCAACACCAATAATCACAAACGAGATCATGAATGCTTCAGAAAATGTATGGGAGCAGCAGGAGGGCATGATTTTTCCGGCAATCAATGCACTTGTAGCACAGCAGCATTTTCTGAAATATGGCACAACCCATGACGATCTTGCATTGGTTTCATATAAAAACCATAGTTTCGGCGCTCTTAATCCAAAAGCAAGATTTTATGGCAAAAAGGTAAGCCTGGCTGAGATTAAGAGTTCTCCGGTAATAGCTTCACCATTTACATTATATGATTGTTCAATAAGTGTAAACGGCGCAGCCGCGGCCATAATTTCAAAAGACAAGACCGACATAAAAATCAAAGGATCTGCTTTAGCTACAGATTACATTGCTCCTTTTGAAAGGGATGACATGACAGTTTGGAATGCCACTGTAAAGGCAGGAGAAGGGGCATACAGGCAGGCAGGCATATCTCCCTCAGACCTTGATGTTGCAGAACTCCATGATGCTTTTACTATTATAGAGCTGATTGCATATGAAGACCTTGGCTGGTGTAAAAAAGGTGATTCAAAAAACCTGATAAGGGATGGTTTCACTTCATTAGATGGCAAATTGCCTGTAAATACTTCAGGCGGCCTTAAAGCAAAAGGCCACCCAATATCCCCAACAGGAATGGCTCAAATAGTTGAGATTATTGACCAATTAAGAGATAGATGTAATGATCGGCAGGTAACTTCTCCTAAATATGGCCTTGCCCATAATGTTGGCGGCCCGGGTGGAACAACAACAGTCCAGATTTTCAAAAAGGTATGAGTTAGGTGATAAGAGATGGCTAAAATATTAAGATGGTTATGCGAAAAATGCAATAAGAAGTGGATTTACCCAATTGAGACATGTTTATACTGTAAAGGCAAAGTAAAGAAACAAATAGGAACAAAAACAAAAGTCATAGGCTACACAAAAGTCAGTATTCCAAGCCCATTACATCCTGTTATTCCTTATAATGTGCTTCTATTAGGGGATGAACATGGAAATAAGATGCCTAAGAAAACAATCAAAGACTATAATGTTGGTGATTTATATGAAGATATTCCAGATTCTTCTGAGAATTCTATATCGGCTGTAAAGATAAAATATGATTATTATGAGGCTGTAAAGGAAGCACTAGAGCTTATCGGAGATATAATTGTAGATGAAAATAAGAAAATCCTCGTGAAGCCAAATTTAAGCATACCTGGCTACTCTTACCTTGGTATGTGTACAAACCATAAACTCATGGATGCCCTTATTCAATTACTTCTTGATAAGGGGGCAAAAAAAGAAAACATAACAATAGCAGAGCAGTCCTTCTTTATGCCGCTGGAAAAAGCAGTAGCTAAAACAGGCACTCCAGAAATAATAAAAAAATATAGCATTAATTACGTAGATATCTCCAAAACAGAGTTTGAAGAAAAGAAAATAAGAGAATTCACATTTGAGATTTCTAAAATTGTAAATGACTTTGATGTAATCTTGAATGTTCCTGTAATAAAAACAGACATGCTTCTTGGCTTAGATGGCTCTTTTGAAAATCTTACAAGGTTCCTTTCAAAGAAGAATTTTGATGAGCTTGCAAAAGATCCGCAGAAAGCTGCATTGGCCCTAGCTGTTCTTCCTGGCTTATTCCCAAAATTTATAACTATCGGAGATGCATCTATAGGCTTACAGGGAAATGGCCCTGCCCAATATGGAGAACCAGGTTACTATGATATAATATTTGTAGCAAGAAATCCTGTTGTTCATGACAGGGCAGTTCAGGAAGTTCTTTGCTTGAGAAAATTACCTTATGTAGAACTAGCATCTCAACTCGGCTCAGGCGAATATGATATTTCAAAAATAAAATTTATAGGAAATGAATTAGAAGCTTTAAGACGAGACATAAAACAGCCAATTGGCTCAAAACTGATTAAGAAATGAACTATATAAAGATATGTCCAAAATGTGGAAGCACTGATACAAAAATACCTAATGCAGGATTGGATATGAAGATGATCCTGGCAGATAAATGCTTAAATTGCGATTTTATCGGTAATTTCCCGGAAGTAGAATCTGACAAAATAGAAGAATTCAAGGATAAAATAAAAAAACAATGACAGAAAAAATATTAATGAAAGGAAATGAAGCTATGTCTGCAGCAGCTGTAAAAGCAGGCTGTAAATTCTATGCAGGCTATCCTATCACTCCTCAAAATGAAGTTACCCAGTACCTTTCAAGAGAACTGCCTAAAGTCGGATCTGTATTTATTCAGGCAGAGTCTGAGCTGGCTGCCATCAACATGGTCTTTGGCGCTTCATCTACAGGAGCCAGGGCAATGACCTCTTCATCAAGCCCCGGTATCAGTTTAAAGCAAGAAGGGATATCATATATCGCAGCTGCAGAGCTTCCTTGTGTTATTGTGAATGTAATGAGGGGCGGCCCTGGTTTAGGTAATATTATGGGTTCTCAGGGGGATTATTTTCAGGCTACTAAGGGAGGCGGCCACGGAGATTACAGGTTGATTGTGCTTGCTCCATCTTCAGTACAGGAAACGTACAACCTGACAATCATGGCTTTTGATTTGGCAGACAAATATCGTAATCCAGTCATGATTCTCACAGATGGTGTTCTTGCTCAGATGGCAGAAGCAATCGAACTAAAAGAACCCCCATCACACCACAATCTACCAAGAAAAGATTGGGCTTTAACAGGATGCAAAGGAAGAAAACCAAATGTGATAAAGACGCTTCACCTTTATCCTGCAGATGCCCTTGAAAAAGTGAATATAATGCTTGATAGGAAGTACAAAAAAATAGAAGATGAACTCCAAAAATGCGAAAAGATAAATTGTGATGATGCGGATATTGTTGTAATAGCTTATGGCTTGCCTTCAAGAATCGGAAAGTCAGCAATAAAAAAAGCAAGACTAGACGGAATAAAAGCCGGCTTATTAAGGCCAATTACCCTGTGGCCATTTCCAAAAAAAGAAATTCAGGAAATCTCCAAAAAATGCAAAAAATTTCTTGTTGTTGAAATGAGTAACGGCCAGATGATAGAGGATGTAAAGCTCGCATTATATGAAAATGGCAATGAAATAGATATATCTTTTCTCGGAAGAGGCGGCGGCTGGTATCCAAAGCCGGAAGAAGTGTTGAACAAGATAAAAGAAGTTATTGGAAATGGAAAACAATAAAGAAAATAAAGAAGCAACATTAAGGCAGGTAAAAATGCATTACTGTCCTGGCTGCGGCCATACAATAGCCCATAGGATAGTCGCTGATGTAATCGATGAATTAGGAATAAGGGAAAAGACGATAGGCTCTGCACCAGTGGGCTGTGCAGTTTTGTTGTATGATTATTTCAATTGTGATATTATTGAATGCCCTCATGGCAGAATACCTGCAGTTGCAACAGGAATAAAGAGAACCAACCCAGACAAAATAATTTTTGTTTATGGCGGCGATGGTGACTTACTCTCAATAGGGATGGCTGAAACAATACATGCTGCAAACCGCGGAGAGAATTTTACTGTTATATTTATTAATAATGCAATCTATGGCATGACAGGCGGCCAGATGGCGCCAACAACTTTGATAGGCCAGAAAACAATAACAACCCAGGATGGCAGAGATGCCGACACAACAGGAATGCCAATAAGGATATGCGAGATGCTTGCTACTTTGGGAAAGCCAGCTTACATCGAAAGAGTCGCTGTTAATGATGCTCAAAACATTGCAAGAGCAAAAAGCGCAATTAAAAAAGCATTCAAAAACCAGATAGAAGGAAAGGGGTTTTCTTTTGTTGAAGTATTATCAATGTGCCCGACAAATTGGAAGTTAAGTATAAAAGATGCATGTAGGTTTGTTAATAATGAAATGGCAGGTTATTTTCCTTTGGGCAAGTTTAGGGATATAGATTAAATATGAAAAAAATGGAAGAAAAAATTTTTATTGCAGGATATGGTGGGCAAGGAGTTGTTCTGGCAGGAAATATACTGGCATATGCAGCTTTAAAAGAAGACAAGAATATACTGGGGATGGTTTCTTATGGCGCAGAAGTGCGTGGAGGAGCATCAAACAGCTCTGTAATTATATCAGATGACGAAATTGACTGTCCTATAATCGAAGAAGCAGAAATAGCCATTATTCTTAGCCAGGAATCCTATGATAAATTCCAGTCAAAAGTAAAGAAAAATGGTTTTTTGTTCTTAAATTCCTCAAAAGTCAACATTGACAAAAAAAGAGAAGACATAACAATAGTTGAGATACCCGCAACAAAAATAGCCGCTGAAATGGGTAATGTACGGGTAGCTAATCTGGTACTTGTCGGTGCTTTGATAGAAAAAACAAAGATTCTTAAGAAAGAAAGCGTCATTTCAGCATTAAACATAATATTTTCAGGTGCCAGAAAGAATTTGGTATACATCAATGAATGTGCTGTTAAAAAAGGGATAGAACTTGCGGCCAATAATTAAATAAATCATAATCGAGTTGAAATATCATGTACATAAAAGGAGTAGGTATGACAAAGTTCGGAATTTCAGATAAATTCTCGCATCAGCTGGCTTACGAAGCCACATTAAAAGCATTAAATGATGCTGATATGAATTTCAATGAAATAGATGCTGTTGTTTGTTCTTCATTGGAATGGTTCTTCTCAGTTGAGAAGCAGAGGCATTTTGCAAGCATGCTCTCTTCAATGTTCAAGACAAATAAGCCCATAGTAAGGGTTCCTGCAGCGTGCGGCGGCAGCGGTGCAGCTTTGTGGTTTGCTAATCAGCTTGAATTCAATAATATTCTTGTTGTTGGCGCAGAAAAGCTCATGACTGGTAATTCAGAAGCAATTACAGATGAGTTTATGATGGCTGCTGAAAGCAAATGGGAGCAGACCCAAGGACTTATTTTTCCAGGGCAGAACGCTTTAGTTGCCCAGGAATATATGCTGAAATACCCGGAAACAACAACAGAGCATCTGGCTTTGATAGCATATAAGAATCATTCAAACGCACTGCTTAATCCTTATGCAAGATTTTACAAAACAGAAATTTCCTTAGATAAGATAAGAAACTCTCCTGTTGTTTGTTCTCCTTTAAGGCTTTTTGATTGCTCAATCTCAGCAGATGGAGCATCCGCAGCCATAATATCAAAAGACAAGACAGATATAAATATAATTGGCTCAGATCTCTCCACAGATTATCTGCCCACATTCGAAAGAGATGATAACACTTCATGGGATGCATCAACAATAACTGCAAAAAATGCATATAAGCAGGCAGGAATAGGACCCTCAGATGTCGATGTCGCAGAGCTTCATGATGCCTTCACTAGTGTGGAATTGATAGCATACGAGGATCTAGGCTTTGCAGAAAAAGGCAAAGCCTATAAAAAAATAGAAGACGGCTACTTTAACTTAGACGGCAAATTGCCCATAAATACTTCAGGCGGCCTTAAAGCAAAAGGCCATCCAGTCTCAGCCACTGGCTTATCACAAATATATGAGTTAGTGAAACATTTAAGAAATGAAACAGGTGCCAGGCAGGTTCCTAATGCAAAGATAGGGTTAGCACAGAATATAGGCGGGGCAGGAGGCACAGTTTCTTGTCACTTATTAAGAAAAATAGGGGGTTAAGATAAAAATGTCGTTTAAAGGAAAAAATGCGTTAATAACAGGTTCAGCTCGTGGTTTAGGAAAAGAAATGGCCATGGCCCTTGCAAGAGAAGGCAGCAATATCATCATCAATGATATCGAGCCTATGAAAGAAGAAGCATTAAAGACAGTCGAAGAAATAAAAAAACTGGGTGTAGAATCAGAATTTATTGCAGCAGATGTCTCTGATTTTGAGTCCTGTAAAAAAATGGCAGATGCCATAAAAGAAAAGTTCAAAGAAGTTCACATCCTTGTGAATAATGCAGGCATAACAAAAGACCGGACATTAAAAAAAATGTCACCAGAAGAATGGTATCCTGTTATTAATGTGAATCTTAACTCTTTGTTCAATGTCACGAGAAATGTCCTTGAAATGATTCCGGATGAAGGCAGGATAATAAATATAAGCTCTTTAGCTGGCATTTCTGGTAATTTTGGCCAGACAAACTATGCTAGTACAAAAGCAGGCGTTATCGGCTTCACTAAATCATTGGCAAAAGAAGTCGGAAAGAGAAAGATAACTGTAAATGCAGTTGCACCAGGCTTTATTAAATCGGCGATGACAGACAAAATACCATTAGAACTTTTGTCCAACATCTTGCAGCTTATTCCACTAAGAGAAATAGGCCAGCCAGAAGACGTTGCAAACGCAGTAAAATTCCTTGCCTCAGATGAAGCAAAATATGTGTCTGGAACAGTGATAAAAGTGGACGGCGGAGTCAGTTTTTAAGCTTTGCTTGCTCTTTTGCTTCTTTTTTCTAAAAAAGAAGATTATAGTGGAAAAAATAAATATTTATGTTCTTTATAGAATAACATGTATTTGTAATTTCTAATTATGTCAGCAAATTGTTTCTTTATTTCTTCTAAAAAATTTCTTAAATCTTGGATTGTTTTGATCTGAACTTCTATTTCAATATCATCTCCTCCCAAAATTTCATTATCATAAGTTACGTTAAGATGTTGTCTTAGGTAAGATCTAAACTGTTTTTCTTTTTCTTCAATTAAATTATGGAGATTAAAGTGGATTTTGATTATAATCATTTTTCCAGCCGCTTACTGTAGAAGGAGCTAAAATTTCGCTTTCTAAGTGTGCACATTTAGGGGTTCACTCCAAAGAACTAAAAATATTATTCCTAAACTCAATAACTTCATAGTAATTCACTTCTTCTTGTATCCAAAAATCTTATCATATTTCTTATGATCCATGAATTCCAGAACAAAAGCAATTATCTTGACTTCATCTCCAGAGATTGTATAAATCATTCTCCAATAGCCTACTAAATCAACTTTCCATAGTCTATCAGTTCCATAGCGATTAACAATAGCCTTAGAGACATTTCTTCTAGGAATGTGTATTCCATATTGAGGTTCAATTTTGATATTGTCCTTTTCTCTATCAATTGATTTTAGCAATTGCATATTAGATGAATTCTCAATACCCTGTCCCTTTTCTTGCAAGACTTTCTTCTGTAATTCCCTATAGTCGTTGTTAGCATCTTCAGAAAATTCCACCCATATTTCTTTGTTATGCATTTATGCCACCCTAACTGCATTCTTTAACAAATCCTTTAATTTTGGACTAGGATTATTAACCCAGGTTATGCCTCTTGAACCAATTATAATTTTACCGCTATTTTCCAAATACTCCAAAATTAAATTTAAAGTCTGATGCATAATCTGAGTAGGGAGTCTTCTTTTTAATTCTGCTTTAGATACCACTGTATCTGATTCTTGTATAATCTTCTCAACAATTAAAACAGTCCTTAGATTGGGGTAATGTAAAATTTGATTTTGCATTTTTCTCACTAATTATATAAGTTTATATATGTATAAGTTTATATAATATTTAAATCTTTCGTTAATTTTTCTCTCTTTTTGTCGGTTCTCTTCACATCAACGAATGATAACTTCTAAGCATAAACCTCTTCTCTTTTTATTGGATTATTAAATCAACAATGATAAGAAAGTAATATTTTGCTTTACTCCTGCTTTCATAGCAGGAGTAATCCCTCCAAGGCTGCTCTTAGAGCAAAGAAGTTCCTGTGCATCTCATAGGGCTTATCATAAAATGCCCCGGATTTTCTTATAATAGTAAATGCAAATGCAGATCTAATAGCCTCAAGAGCAAAAAAAGACAGCAATGGGATATTTGACAATCTCTTCTTCCAGAGAAGAATAGAAGAACGTTTTGAATCAGGATGGTTAAAACAGATATTTGAAAGATTTGGCTCAAAAGTCCTCTATTTAGATGGAAATTGCTCAATCTCAGAACTGAAAGAAAAGGCTTTAAAACTGTTTAAGGATTATGTTTTAGAAGGCCAGAAAACCCTATGATTCTTTTTATATTCACCCCCCAAAACCTTTATAAATTACACTAATTTTCAACTCAAGAGGGGAAAATGGACTTTAACTTCACTAAAAAACAACACCTGCTAAAGCAGACTATAGATGAATTCTGTGAAAAAGAGATAGTTCCATATGCAGATGATATTGACCATGAGCAGATATTCCCGGAAAAGCAGATAAAACTTCTTTCAAAGATGGGCATAATGGGTATGTCTATTCCAAAAGAATATGGCGGCGCGGAATTAGATAATGTTTCCCAGACAATAATAATGGAAGCAGTCTCAAAAGCCTGCGCCTCTACCTCTGTAACCATGGGTGCTCATACTTCATTAACTTGCTTTCCATTGGTTGCTTATGGCACAAAGGACCAGAAACAAAGATTTCTTCCAAAGCTTGCATCTGGCGAATATCTGGGAGCATTCGCTCTTACAGAGCCAAACGCAGGCTCAGACGCATCTAATGTAGAAACAACAGCTGTAAAAGACGGCGATGAATATATCATAAACGGCTCAAAGATATTCATAACTAACGGTGGTAAAGCAGATTTAATAAATATAGTAGCTACAACAGACAAATCAAAAAAGCACCACGGCATATCAATCTTCACAGTAGAAACAAAAAAGGCAAAAGGATTTGAGATTGGCAAAAAAGAAGACAAATTAGGCCTGAGAGGCTCAAATACCAACGAGATAATATTCAAAGATATGCGCCTTCCCAAAGAAAACCTTGTCGGCGGCATAGAAGGGATGGGTTTCAAGATAGCTATGGGTGTATTTGATTCAGGAAGAATTGGCATAGGTGTTCAGGGAGTAGGTATTGCTCAGGCAGCTTTTGATAAGGCTTTGCAGTATGTCAATGAAAGAGAACAATTCGGAAGAAAACTTGCTAAATTCCAGGCAATGCAATTCTATTTAGCAGATATGGCAACAAGGATAGAGGCAGCCAGGTTGCTTTGTTATAAAGCAGCTTTCATAAAAGATCAAAAGAAAAAATATGCCCAGGTTGCAGCCATGGCCAAGCTTTATGGCTCTGAAGTTGCAATGTATTGTTCAAGGCTTTCTTTGCAGATTCATGGCGGTTACGGATTCATAAAAGATTATCCATTAGAAAGATTCTATAGAGATGCAAAAATAACAGAAATATATGAAGGGACATCAGAGATAATGAAGCTGGTTATAGCTGCCAATTTATTGGGAAAGGGATTCTAAATGAAAATAGTAGTATGTATGAAACAAGTACCAGATACAAATGAGATTAAGATAGATCAAAAAACAGGCACCTTGCAGAGAGAAGGCGTTCCTTCGATCATGAACCCAGAAGATAAGCATGCTTTATTAGCAGCATTAAATATAAAAGACGCAGAAGTAATTGCACTATCAATGGGCCCACCTCAAGCTGAGATGATCTTAAGAGAAGCCCTTGCATACGGAGCAAACAAAGCCATCTTATTATGCGATTTTGCCTTCGCAGGCTCAGACACAGCCGCAACATCATATACATTATCTAAAGCAATTGAAAAAATAAATCCAGATTTAATAGTATGTGGAAGACAGGCCATTGATGGCGACACAGCGCAAGTAGGCCCGCAAATAGCCGAACTCCTGAATTTACCCCAAGCAACCTATGTTCAAAAGATAATAAAACTGGATAATGAAAAAGTAGAAATCCAGAAAGAAACAGAAATAGGCTATGATATAATGGAGCTAAATCTGCCGGCATTAATAACCTGTACCAATGACATATCAGAGATTGATTATCCAAGCTTGCAGGGAATA
Source organism: Nanobdellota archaeon (assembly GCA_023140175.1). Lineage (GTDB taxonomy): Archaea > Nanobdellota > Nanobdellia > Woesearchaeales > WJIZ01 > WJIZ01. Next base: position 10,720 of record JAGLMD010000057.1, read on the forward strand.
AGCAAAGCATTCGAAGAAAACATAGAAACATGGAAAGCCACAGACTTGAAAGCAGATAAAGAAAGGCTTGGATTAAATGGTTCCCCTACCTGGGTAAACAAATCATTCACTCCCACTCATCAAAGACAAGGCAATATCCTTAAAGGCAATGTCAAGGAATTAGCTAAACAATTGGCAAAAGAATTCATCAGAAAAGAAATTGTAAAGGAATAAAATGAAAATAAAATTATCAATAAATTACCCCTCTTCAGAGCTTCATATAGGCAATGGTATATTAATAAATAAGGAATCTGATTGGTTAGAAGTCGAGGAAACCAAAGAAATCAAAGAAGCAATAGAAAAAGGATTTCTTGAATATGAAGGCAAATTAGAAAAAAAAGAAGAAAAAAAGGAAAAATCAGATAAAGATGAAATATGGATCTTCGCAGAAGCATTACATGGAAAATTAGCAAGGGTTGTTCTCGAATTATTGGGCAAGGGAAAAGAGCTTGCAGATTCCCTTAATGTTAAGTTATCTGTAATATTATTGACAGATAAGGACAATTATTCAAAAGAGCTGATTAGCTATGGCGCAGATAAAGTATATATTCTGGAAAATCCTCTTCTTAAAAACTATGATACTAACTTATTCGCAAAAGTAATTACAGAAGCAATAAAAAATTATGCACCCCAAATAGTTCTTTACGGCGCTACCCATATTGGCCGTGATCTAGCTCCAAGAATAGCAAGAAGACTTGATACTGGCTTGACAGCAGACTGTACTGGCTTAGATATAACTGAGAATAATGAGCTATTACAGACCCGGCCGGCTTTCGGTGGTAATCTGATGGCACAGATTTTGTGTAAAAAAAGGCCGCAGATGTCAACTGTCAGGCCAGGCGTTATGCAGATCATTCCTCAAGATAAAGACAAGAAAGGAGAAATAATCAAACTTGAAATAAAAATTTCTGAATCCGACTTAAGTACAAGATTAAAAGAATCAGTGAAATCTGCAAAAAAAGTAATTAACCTTGAAGAAGCAGAAATTATTGTATCAGGCGGCCGTGGTCTCTCATCACAAGAGAACTTCCATAAGCTCATACCAGCATTTGCAAAAGTCCTTAATGCAGAAATAGGTTCATCAAGGGCAGCTGTTGATGCGGGCTGGATAGAAAAACCGCACCAGGTAGGTCAGACAGGAAAGACAGTAAGGCCAAAAGTCTATATTGCCTGCGGAATAAGTGGGGCAATACAGCATCGTGCAGGAATGCAGGATTCAGATTTAATCATAGCAATAAATAAAGATCCATCTGCACCAATATTCAAGATTGCAGATTATGGTTTCGTAGCTGACATAAATGAGTTTATCCCGGCATTCATAGAATCATTGAAATAAAAATGGCATATCCTTTTGCAAAAATTTTTCTTGGTAGTTTTATAAGGTTATACATGCGAAAGACAACAGGCATAGAGAATATTCCAAAAAACAAAGCATATATCGTAGCTCCAAACCATTCAAGCTATGCTGATGATCTTATTGCACCATATACTATGATAGCATATGGAAAAAAGAAGCTGCATATTTTTGTTAACTCAAGATTCTACAAAAATTTTTTTTTAATAAAATTACTGGATCATTTCGGCTGCATCAGGGTTGATGTAAGCAAAGATGTAAAAGACGAAGAAAAAAGAAAAAAGACAAATGAAAAAGCATTTAAGATTGCCCTGGAAGGCCTTAAAAATGGTGATATTCTCATTATATTTCCAGAAGGAGGAAGAAGCCAAAACGGAAAATTGAAAAAAGCAAAAACAGGGATTGCTAAAGCAGCACTGGCTGCAAAGGTGCCTGTTCTGCCAATGGGTATAAAAGGTTCATATGAAATTATGCCAAAAGGCGCAAAACTCCCTAAATTTAAGAAGGCAGATATTATAATCGGCAAGCCGATGTATTTTGATAAATATTATGGAAAAGAGAAAGATTATAAAACACTCGAGACAGTTACCACATTGATCATGAAGGAAATCGCAAAGTTAACAAATCAGGATTATAATTATTAAAATGGCATACCAAATAACAAGCAGGGTTATTTCACTTCTAATTAAGCCATGGACAGGGCTGTGTACAGGAATCCATAATATACCTGCTGATAAAGGTGTTATCCTTGCTGCAAACCATTCATCTTATCTTGACCATTTTATCGTAGGCTGTAGTATCTTTCTAAACCTGAATAAAGCTGCATATTATCTTGCTAAGAAAGAGCACTTTGATACATTTTTCCAAAGAAAATGGCATCAATTCCTGCCAGCCATACCTATAGATAGGGAAACATGCGGCAGAGAAGCATTATCAAAAGCAGTAGAACATCTCAAGAAAGGGAATTTAATTATGATATATCCAGAGGGAACAAGAACCATTACAGGTAAGATGAATCGTGCTAAAACAGGAGTAGCAAGATTAGCATTAGCCGCAAAAGCCCCGGTAATACCCATGGGTATTACAAATACCTTCAAAATTTGGCCCAAGGAAAAAAAAATACCCAGATTTGGAAAGAAAGCAGATTTAAATATAGGAAATCCGCTTTATTTCGATAAATACTATGGAAAAGATGATGACAAAAAAGCATTGAGAAAAGTAACAACACTAATAATGAATGAAATAGCAAAACTTTCGCATCAAAAATATGAATTCGATCAGGAATAACTAAAATGAAAATAGCAATCATTGGTGCAGGAAGCTGGGGCACAACCCTGGCAAATCTTTTGGCAGAAAACAATCCTGATAAAGAAGTTATTTTATGGGCCAGAGAAACAGAGGTTATAGATTCTATAGAAAATGAAAATGAAAATGAATTATTCTTACCAGGGATAAAACTCTCAGAAAACCTAAAATCAACCGCAGACTTAGAAAAAGCTGTTTCAGATGCAGATATATTAGTCACAGCGATTCCATCTCAGTTTCTAAGGGAAAAAGCCAAAGAAATAAACAAATATATTAAAGAAAACTCTATAATAGTAAATGTAGCAAAGGGATTTGAAATTGATACTTTTAAGAGGATGTCTGAAATATTGAAGGAAGAGCTTCCTCCATCAATTAAAATTGCAGTTCTCTCCGGCCCAAATCATGCTGAAGAAGTTAGTAGAAAAATCCCAACAGCCACAGTAATAGCCTCAACAGAAACTGATTTAGAAAATCTCAGGAAGATTTTTGAGACAGATTATTTCAAAGTATATGCCCATGATGATGTCATTGGCTTAGAAGTTTGTGCTGCAGTAAAGAACATTACTGCAATCGCAACAGGAGTTATTGCAGCTCTTGGTTTAGGTGATAATGCAACTGGTTCAATAATAACTCTTGGCCTAAGAGAAATGGTCAGATTAGGCAGGCACTTAGGCGCAAGACAGGAAACATTCTATGGTTTAGCAGGAGTGGGCGACTTAGTAGCTACATGCACATCCAAACTCTCAAGAAATAGAAAAGCAGGTAATTTAATCACAAAAGGCCTCGATGCTGAAGGAATAATGGAAGCTATGCATGGTATGGTAGCAGAAGGAATAATGACATCTAAGGCAGTCCATGAATATGCAGAAAAAAATAAACTCTATTTACCATTGACAGCCCAGGTATATAGCGTTCTTTTTGAAAAAAAAGAATTAAACCAGGCAATAACTGACTTAAAAAAATTAATATAATAATTGTAATATAACAATTATTCTTCTGTAAATTCATCTATGCTTTCTTTCAGTTCATCTTTCTGGTCTAATATTCCCCTATTTCTCAGATATTCCCTGGCCAATAACCAGAAAAATAATCCAAGGCTCTTCTTTCCTTTATTGTTGCATGGCACAACAAGATCAATATAATTTGACTGGTTGTTTGTATCACAAAGCGCGATAACAGGAATCCCAATCTTATTAGCATCTTTTATTGCATTTCTGTCTGGCCACGAATCAGTAATTAATAGGACTCTAGCCTCAACAAAATTCTTAAGTTCAGGGTTAGTCAATATTCCTGGGGGGTATCTTCCTGCAAAAACCCTTGTTCCTGTAGATTTTGAAAAAGCCTTGACAGATTTCCAGGAATTTTCTCTTCTGGATACTATCAGTATTTCTTCTGGCTTGTACTTTCCAAGTAAATTTGCTGCTATCCTTATTCTCTCATCAATCTTTTGCAGATTCAGGACAGACAATCCATCAGGCCTTGTTTTGTATATGAAGTCTGCCATATACTTTGTCTTGAATTTTGTGCCTATATGTATGCCTGATTTTAAATATCCTTCCTGCGATATTAAAAACTGTGCTTCTGTCATCTTAATTCCTCCTCAAAATTACAATATATCTGCCCTATATTTTTATGACCTCGATAAGGCAATTGCAAGGCTTCAAGTATCAGCTTTGCCTTCGGTAATATCTCTTAGAAATCAATTTCCTTTTATAAAACTATGCTTCAAATTCCTCCAAATTTTCATAAACAGGGCCGCCAGGAGTTAGTATACTTTTTATAAGCTTAAATCCATTCACCTTAAAATGTTTTTTTCCAATATCAATATCTAAAACATTTTTCTTCAATTCTTCTTTATCTCTGACAAACTTAACTCTCGCTAAGGTTATATGCGGATGAAAGTTTTTCTCTTTTGAAAAAATATCAGACAAACATTTATCTATGCTTTGCTGCAAATCCCTTACTCTTTGATTGTTCTCAATCCCTATCCAAATTACTTTGATATATTTTTCATTGGGAAAAAATCCTATTCTATCAGCACACAACTCAAATGCTTCAAACTTTACTCTTGCCAGCCTTTCTTTTATTTTCTCAATCTCTTTTTCACCTATTTCTCCAAGAAACTTCAATGTTAAGTGGTAATTCTTAGTGAATATTAATTTTAGTGAACTAGAATCAATCTTATCTTGTATACCTCTAAAGAAATCCCCGCAAGAATCAAGCTCAATCGCAATAAATAGCCTCATAAATTATTTATATCAAATAATATTTATAAAATTAGTTATAAATAAAAAAACAAGAAATAAAAAATAAGAATTTAATCCTCTTTTTTATCTTCTTCTGCTTCTTCTCCAAAATCCTCAGTATCTTTAGACTCTTCTTCTGCAGGTTCAGCATCAGAACTTTCTTCTTTCGGCTCTTCTTTAGAAACATCAGAACTTTCTTCTTTCGGCTCTTCTCCAAAGTCTTCGGTATTCTGGGGCTCTTCTTCCTTTTCTTCACCCACAATTCCTTCAGCCTTGCCCACAACTTCAGCAAAACCGACATTTCTCAAAACCTTTGTTATCTTTATTCTGACTTCATCCCCTTCTTTTGCACCGGGTACAAAAAGAACAAATCCTTTTTCCTTTGCTATACCGTCGCCTTTTTCTCCTACTGCATCTATTTTTACATCTATCTCTTGGCCAACATTAACAGGAGCAAAACCCCTCTGGCCTCCAAATCCACTTCTATCTTGGTACATACTTACTTCCTCCAATATATCTACTAAGTGCCAAAGCACTAATAATTGCACAAACTATGTACAATAAAGAGGGAGTTAACAAAGTAGTATATAAATCTGACGCATATTTTGTTTCAATCTAAATATTTTTAAATAGCCCCCTATATCTAAATCAGGAGGTAATCAAAATGGTTAATTACAGAATAGCAAAAATACCAGGTGATGGGATAGGCCCAGAAATAATAATAGAAGGTGTTAAAGTACTCGAAAAAGCATCTGAATTAAATAATTTTGAAATTGACTGGATCAAATATGATAATGGGGCAGAGAAATATCTTAAAACAGGAGAATTAATAACAGAAGATACTCTGAAGGAGATAAAAACTACCTGCAAATCAATTTACCTGGGCGCCTTAGGCGATCCCAGATGCAGGCCGGGAATCCTTGAAAAGGGAATTCTTCTTAAAACAAGATTTTACTTTGATCAATATGTAAATTTAAGGCCGATAAAACTGCTTGAGGGCGTATGGTGTCCTCTCAAAGACAAAACACCCAAAGATATAGACTTCACAGTAGTCAGGGAAAACACAGAGGATTTTTACGTGGGAATAGGTAATAGGGCTAAAAAAGGAAGCTCAAAACAGGAACTTGAGGTGGTAAGGTCAATCTACCATGCAAAATTTAGTTTAGATATAGAAACTGATGATGATGAAATTGCATACCAAATCGGAGTTATGAGCAAAAAAGGTGCCCGGAGAGTAATAAAATACGGCTTTGAATTAGCAAAAAAGGAAAATGTTGGCACAGCATACTTTGTAGATAAGGCAAATGTCCTTTCAGATATATATGGTTTCTGGCGTGAGAATATTGAAGATATTTCAAAATCTTACCCAAATATTAAGCCGGAATATATGTTTGTTGATGCCATAACAATGTGGTTTGTAAAAAATCCTGAGTGGTTCAAGGTGGTTACAACACCTAATATGTTTGGTGATATTATAACTGACCTGGGTGCAATGATTCAGGGAGGTCTTGGCTTAGCTCCAGGCGGAAATATCAATCCGGGCGGCATTTCAATGTTTGAGCCAATTCACGGGTCAGCTCCGAAATATAAGGGCATGAATGTTGCGAATCCGTTAGCCACAATATGGGCAGGAGCAATGATGCTTGATGAAATAGGCCAGCAAAAGGCTGCTGAGCAGATTATAAATGCTATTCAGGAGATATTAAAAGAAGGAAAAGTAAAGACAAAAGACTTGGGCGGCACTAATTCAACATCCGAGGTAGGGGATGCTGTTGTCAAGAAGATTGAAGATATGCAGTAATTTTATAAAATATAATAATATAAAAGGTGAGAATATGGTAAATATATTACATGATAAGGATGCAGATTTATCTGCGTTAGATAGCAAGACTATTGCAGTTATTGGCTATGGCAGCCAAGGCAGTGCACAAGCACAGATGATGAAAGATTCGGGTATTAGTGTTATTATTGGCGAAACAGAAGTCCTTGGAGATAAGCCAAATCCAAGCTGGAATAAAGCAAAAGAAGATGGATTTGAAGTTATGGCCATAAGCGATGCAGCAGAAAAAGCAGACGTTATTCACATGCTGCTTCCAGATGAATTTCACAGGCCAGTATATAAAGAGCAGGTTGAAAAACATATGAAAGCCGGCAAAACCTTAAGTTGCTCTCATGGTTTCAATATTGTATATAAACAGATAGTTCCACCTGAAGAAGTAGATGTTATTATGGTTGCTCCAAAAGCTCCAGCTACAGAAGAGCTTAAAGCATACAAAGCAGGTTTTGGTGTTCCTGGTTTAATAGCAATAAAAAAAGATGCTTCCGGGAAAGCAAGAGATATTGCTCTGGCAATGGCAAAAGCTATGCGTTTCACAAGAGCAGGTGTCTTGGAATGTACTTTCGAGCAGGAGACATACGAAGATCTATTTGGAGAACAGAATGTTCTTTGCGGCGGAACAGTAGACCTGGTAAAATATGGCTTTGAGGTATTGACAGAAGCAGGCTATCCTCCTGAAATGGCTTATTTTGAATGCCTTCACGAATTGAAGCTTATTGTAGACCTTATTTACGAAGGCGGCATTCAGAAGATGAATGCAGTTATCTCAAACACAGCAGAATTCGGTGAATATTACAACGGCCCCAGGATTATAGGGCCGGAAGTAAAGGAAAAGATGAAAGAATCCTTAAAAAGGATTGAAGACGGTTCTTTTGCTAAAGATTGGCTGGAAGAGAGCAGAAACGGCGCACCAAATCTCCTTGCAAAGAGAAAAGCATTGGGGGATCACCCAATAGAGATTGTCGGAAGAAAGATTAGGGCGTTGTTTGAGAAAAAATAAGAAGGCGCAATTCTTCTTTAATTTCTTACTTCTTTCTATTCTAAAATAATTAAATTTAAATAAAATTTAATTCTTAGCTTTAATCATGCCAATCCCATCTTTCCTCAAAATCCCACCGACAAAAATAATAGCCATAGGCTTAAACTATAAAACCCACGCCAAAGAACTTAACATGCCTATTCCTAAATCTCCTATTCTTTTCATGAAGCCAGTCTCATCAATTATAGGCCCAGAAGAAGACATAATCCTTCCAGAAATGTCAAAAAGAGTTGATTATGAAGCAGAACTTGCCTTCATAATAAAGAAAAAGGCAAAAAATATAGAAGAAGAAAATGCTTTAGAGTATATTGAAGGATTCACATGCTTAAATGATGTTACAGCAAGAGATTTGCAGAATCTGGATGGTCAATGGACAAGAGCAAAATCCTTTGATACTTTCTGTCCAATAGGCCCAAAATTAGTAGACACAGATAAACTAGATCCGAACAATCTGAAAATTCAGCTTTACCTTAATGGAGAATTAAAACAGGATTCATCAACAAAAGAATTTATTTTCAAAATAGAAGAAATACTTTCATTTATCTCAAAGATAATGACCTTAAACCCAGGAGACATAATAACAACAGGCACTCCTTCAGGTATTGGTCCTATGCATTCAGGTGATACAGTAGAAGTGAGGATAGAAAAGATAGGCGAACTAAAGAATTATGTAAAATAAGCTATTATTATATAATAAGAAACTATAAAAATCAACTAACACTCCTCTCTTTCTGGTATTACTATGTATAAGTTTATACAAGCATTTGATTATCAAAAAACAATTGGAATAAATGGAAGAAAAAGGATAGTAAGCCCGCTTACTGAACTTACTCCTCAAGCCGAGCCAGCATTGCTTCGTGAGTGTACTTCATATCTAGCTAAATATATAAAACCCAGCCATAAGATATTAACAGAAGAACATGGAGCAGGCCATATTGCAGGTGCACTTTCTTATTTAAATGGGAATGACCTTGCCATTGCAAGGTGGACTCCCGATGGATTGGCAAAAAGCTTAGAGCAATATTTCAGCAAAGGTGCTATGTATAGGGGGGGTAATCTGATCCTTCATGGTGTCCAGCCAGGAGATACTGTAGACATAATTGATGATGTAATGGACAAAGGAGAGACTTTAGAAACACTTATTAGCCTTGTCGAATCTCACGGCGCAATTATCTCTGATATATATGTCATTGTAGAAAAGACATACAATGGAAGAAGCATAGGCAGAGAGAATTTGAAATCTAGAGGGCACAAAATAAACTCTTTATTAGAAGTTGAAGTATCAGGAGAAATAAGTCATGTAACACAAGCCAATCTCCCTAGGACAATTCGTTATTTAGATAATCCTCAAATTGAATGGTCTGATAACCTTTTAGCTCGTTCTTACGAAAATCAGGAATTAATCGAACTTGAAAACCACATGCGCTTTATGCTGGTTCCACTTAGTGAACACTACCCTTTGACTTCAGCCCCCTTATTAAGGGAAACAGTTGACAAACTGTCTAGCTTAATGCCTGAAAATGTCGATAAGATAGTTGCAGAATTTGATAGGTGTGCACATATTCTAGGAGCTATTTCACTGCATACAAAATTACCAATAGGTGGGGCCAAATGGTTTCCAGGACCAATCAACTTAGGCAGTGATTTTAAAATGGAATATTACGAAGGGAGATTATTTCCTTATGGGATTAACTCTGGAGATAAATGCTATCTCATAGATGATACAGTAAGCAGTGGTGGAACAATGGTGGGCTTTATCAATCTTATAACTAAGATGGGTGCAAAAATTGTTGGTGCCGCAGCCGCAGTTGAAAAAGAAGAGTATAAAGGAATTCAGAGAATAAAGAAAGAAACTGGAATTGAAGTTGACAGGATTCTGGGAATTTCTATTGCCGGGCAAAAAACAAAAGTTATCTCAGATAGGTTCCGTGAATAAATTCACTTCACTCTTATCAACTCAGTCGGTTTTTCTCTATATGTCAGCATTGTCTTTAAATTTTGAAGATCCTTTCTTTCACGCAGCATAGAATTAAAAGTATTTAATGCAACATCAGGGGTATTATTATTCAAACTCAGGTGAGAGAGCAAAACATATTGTAATTTTCTTTTTCCATGCTCCAGCACAAGCAGGCCCGCATCATAGTTGGACAAATGGCCTTTATCACCCCCAATCCTCTTCTTCAGATAGTGAGGATAAGATCCATTTTTCAGCATATTAGTATCATGATTGGATTCAAGGATAACTAAATCAGATTCTGCCACACTTTTGATGACATTATCACAGCTATATCCTATGTCTGTTATTATGCTTACTTTTTTGCCCTTGTTCTTTATCAAATAACTTACCGGGTCAGCCGCTTCATGGCTTTTGGAAAATGGAAGTATCTTCAATCCATTTAAATTAATTTCTTCATCACTTTTTATCAGGTTCACATTACTCTTATCAAGATAACAATTCCTCAAAGTTCCTTTATTGATATAAACAGGAATATTATACTTTCTCGTCAACACATCTATCCCTCTTGTATGGTCTCCATGCTCATGCGTTACAAAAATTCCCTTTATATCTCTAATATCCTTGCCTATCTGTTCTAATCTTTGAGAAATCTGCTTGCAGCTTATCCCAGCATCGATCAATATATCTCCTTTATCACTTCCAATATAAAAGCAATTTCCAGAGCTTCCGGATGCAAGAACACTTACTTCGAACATATGTTTAATTCGGATACAATTTATTATTAAACTTAATGGTTTTTGTAACTTCAAAAGCAATTTGCTCAAAAATTTGAATATAACGCTGAGAAGATGATTGAGTATTATTTTCCCCCTATCCGTTAGAGATATTGATTTGATTCCACTATACAACTACTTTGCGCCTGTTATGTTCTCCGAACGAAGTGGGGATTGATTTTTAGTGCAACACTCGGGCGAAGCCCGAAAAAATCAAAGTCGTCGTGTCTATAGTTTTTTTTGGGGTTGTCGTCTCCTTTTTCCCACTAAAAAAAGAAGAGAATTAAATAATATTTTTTAGGTGGGAATCTTTATTGTTGAGTCGGATCACTCATTCTTCCTAAAAATAATATGTTTCCAGTTTCTTTTTCCTGAATGATAAATACAAATGGATGATCTGCCATGAACATGTTTGAGAATCCAGCTGATTTTTCTGCCATTATTACTGCAGTTGCAGCAGCAGCTTCTGTTCCTTCTTCATTAACTTCAACAAAAGCCTGATGGATTACTTGACTAATATAAAGTCTATCTGTTCCATCCATACCCGAGAAATCTGCAGCCATTGAAAAAGCAGTTGGCATACCCATCTGCTTTAAATCTTCTTTCATAAAGTATTTTGTTTCAAATTTGAATTTAGGCATATGTACATCAATCTTTCTTTCTTGAAGTGAATTTCGCCATTCATTAAGTTTTTCAGGAGTAAGTGATTGTTCAAATTCGTCTAAGGTGCCTTCTCTTGGTAAAAGCACAAGCATAGATAATTCTTCACCTTTGTAAGGCATTTCAAGAATCTGAAGATTTTCTGTTTCTGCATAATTGAATTTTGCTTTTTCTCCTGTAAGGGTCATCATTTGTGCTTTTACATTTTTAGTAGGAATAACTTTAAAATCAGCTTCTCTAGTTTTCTTTTTGTCAAATTGTAATACCCAATCTCCTTTGAAATATATAGCATTTGTTAAAACTAATCTTGTATCCGGCTTTATAACAGGAGGACTTTTTGGTAAAAGCTCTTTAATTTTATTATTGGTTTGTTCTTCAATAAATGCATTGATGGTTTGCCTTGATTTTTCTGTTTCTTTTTTAAAATCAAGATTTGCTACTTGTCCACCATAATATTGCCCAACTCTAGAGAAATATTCTTCAAGAAATTGGTAATCATATTGAGCCCATAAAGCATTGCCTGTCATCAATTTATAGGGCTTATCTTTTTTATTTATATTATTATAAATTGCTGCAGAATTTGGTCTTAATATGCCAAATTCAGGAAAATGAAAAACTGATTGCATTTCTTCAGCTGTTTGTCCTCTGGCTCCCTCATAAGTCATTGCTAATGCTGTTGAAATACTATAGGGAGAAAAGAAAATATTTGAATCCTTATATTTAGGATCATCTTTATATTTTGAATATATATCAAAAGCAAATTGATTATTTGCACTTACAACTTGTTGAATCCCTTGTTGTGTTGAACCAGTATCATCTGTTTGTGGTGGTTGGTCTGGTTGATAGGGAAAAAGAAACAATATTGCTGTAGCAGTTACAATAGCTGCCATAAGAAGTGCTATTCCGATTGTTAAAAACTTTTTGTTCATATAATAAAATAATAATTTAGCTAATATATAAATGTTTTTTTAGCTTCAAGTTGATTTGAAGTAAGTATTAATGTCAGGTGGGGAAAATATTATTTCTATTAATCTCAAAAATGAAGTTTTTGACTAAATATCCCGAAGGGATGGCGACAACAACCCCCTTTAATAAATATACACAACGATTGAATATAATATTCGCTTAATCTTTACTTTTAAGTGCAATATCTTTGGGTTTATTGCAGATTATCTTCATATACCTAAAATTCAATAATAATTTAAAGGAACATAAAATTCCCATACTGGGTGATTGTTATGAGAAGTGATATAATCAAGAAAGGAGTTGAAACCTTGCCCCATAGGGCATTATTTATGAGTGCGGGGGTAAAAAAAGAAGATTTAGAAGCAGGTAAACCCTTCATAGGCGTGGCAAATAGTTACAATAATATTGTTCCGGGACATATACTCCTAAATGACCTTACAAACGAAGTGATAAGGGGGATTGAAGATGGCGGAGGAATTCCTCTTGTTTGGGGAGTGCCTGCAGTTTGCGATGGCCAGGCAATGTATGTAGAAATGCGTTTAAGTTTGCCCTCAAGAGAACACATAGCAGACAACATAGAAATAATGACATTGTCTCATTCTATGGATGGATGGGTAGGTGTAACTAATTGTGATAAGATTACTCCAGGCATGCTTATGGCTGCAGGAAGGTTAGATCTCCCTTCTATAATCCTCACAGGCGGACCCATGAAGACTCATATCTGCGAAGATGGGAAAAAACACCATCCTATTGAAGGCTTTGGGATAGTTGGGCAGGTCAAAGCTGGCAAAATAAGCGAAGATGAAGCAAACAAAATGCTGCCTTGTCTTGCCTGCGGAGCAGGCTCTTGTGTCGGCCTTTATACAGCAAACACAATGGCATGTGTTACAGAAACATTAGGGATGTCTTTGACAAAATGTGCAACAACCCTTGCTTTAGATCCGGAAAAGAAAAAACAGGCATATGAAACAGGGAAAAAAATTGTAGAATTAGTAAAACAAGACATAAAACCATCACAAATAATGACTAAAGAATCCTTTGAAAATGCAATAAGGGTAGATATGACTATGGGCGGCTCAACAAATGCTGTTCTTCATATTCCAGCTATAGCAAGAGAGCTCGGAATTGATATAGATGTGACAATGTTTGATAAGATAGCACAAGAAACCCCTAATATCTGCAAAATTATTCCGGCAGGCACATATGAGATGGCTGATCTTGATAAAGCAGGAGGCATTCCAGCAGTCCTGAATAGAATAAAGAAAATGCTTAATGATAACCTGACAGTAAATGATGGTTCAATAAAAGAGATTGCAACTGAAGCTAAAGTCCTGGATGATGATATCATAAGGCCATTAGATAATCCCTATTTTGAACAGGGTGGAATAGCAGTCCTGAAAGGCAACATAGCAAACAGTTCAGTAATAAAGCAGACTGCAGTAGAAAAAGAAATGATGGTTCATTCAGGTCCGGCAAAAGTCTTTACCTCAGAGCCGGATTTATTAAGGGCAATAGAGAAAAAACAAATAACAGAAGGGGATGTTATTGTCCTGAATTTCATGGGGCCTGCAGGCGCCCCGGGCATGCCTGAAATGTTAACCCCGACAGATGCTATAAAAGGAGCAGGCTATAAAAAAGTGGCATTAATTACAGATGGCAGATTTTCTGGCGGCACATCCGGCCCATGTGTAGGCCATGTTGAGATGGAAGCATATAATAAAGGCCCGATAGCAGCTATAAAAGACGGCGACATAATAGAAATTGATATTCCAAACAGGAAATTAAATGTAAATCTGACAGATGAAGAGATAAAACAAAGACTTAAGGAAATACAGCCGCCAAAAAGAAAGACAACACCCTTGCTGGAGGCATACAGGAATAAATTCATTGGTAAAAACTGCTATGGAAAATAAACATAAACAATGCAAGCAATAGTATCAGTTCTGAATACAGTAATACCAGTATTTCTTATTATTCTTTTAGGTTTTTTAATTGGTAGAAAGAAGCAGATAAATATCCAGCCAATAATAGATTTAATAGTCTATATCGCAGGCCCCTCTCTGATATTTACTTCTATGTCAAGGTCAGAAATATCTATATCAGATTTTTCAGCTATCTTCTTTGCAGCGACATTGATTATCATCATCTTAGGCTCTTTATTTTTCTTTATATTGAAAATAACGAAATCAAAGAAGGTAGGCTTGTACCTTCCCGCAGTTATTGGTAACACAGGCTATCTTGGTTATCCTGTTGCTTTATTTGCATTTGGAAATTTAGGATTATCCCATGCAATAGTATATGATATGGCTAACTCTCTTTTTATATTCAGCTTAGGAATATATATAGTCCATCACAAAAACGAGTTTAAGGAAATATTGAAAGTACCACTGATCTATGCAGTAGTCTTTGGTGTTCTATTCAATATTTTTCAAATACATGTTCCTGATGCTGTCTTTAAGCCAATGGAAATGATTGGTGCAATAACTATTCCTGCAGCCCTGCTTATTTTAGGATATAAGCTAACTGAGATAAGATTATCTAAAATAAAAATAGCTTTGCTGGTGTCTTTATTTAAGGTAGTTGGAGGATTTATAGTGGGCTTAACTATAATCTCAATAATCAATATTGAAGGCACCCTAAGAAATATAATTCTTATCCAATCAGCAATGCCCTCTGCTGTTATGTCAATGATACTTACTCATAAATATGGCAGGGACTCTGACCTCGCAGCCTCTGTTGTACTCATAAGTACAGTTATGAGCATAATAACAATCCCATTAATCCTTTTATTTGTGTTATAACTGTTACATAAAATATTTAAACAAAATTACATTTTTCACACTGAGATAAGGAGTAAGATGAAAGAAACAAAGTATATCTGGATGGATGGTAAATTAGTGCCATGGAAAGATGCTAAGGTCCATGTACTTTGTCATAGCCTGCACTACGGCCTGGGCGTTTTTGAAGGCATAAGATTCTATGAAACAGATAAAGGCCCGGCAGTCTTCAGATTAAAAGACCATATAAAAAGATTATTTGACGGTGCCAAAAAAACATTTATGGAAGTGCCTTTTTCAGAAGAAGAAATAAGCCAGGCAGTCATAGAAACAATCGCGAAGAATGAAATAAAAGAAGGATATGTAAGGCCAATTTTCTTCTATGGATATGGGAAAATGGGTCTTGATCCTCATGGTGCACCTGTAAATATCTCCATTGCTGTATGGCCTTGGGATCCCTTTCTCGGGGAAGATGCTATAAAAGTAAAAACCTCAAGTTTTATCAGGCTGCATCCTAAATCAACCCGCGCAGAATGCAAAATATCCGGCCATTATGTCAATTCAATTTTTGCATCATGTGAAGCAAAAGCAGAAGGTTATAGGGAGGCATTATTGTTGGATTATAATGATAATATAGCAGAAGGCCCTGGCGAGAATATTTTTATTGTCAGGGGCGGCAAATTATTAACTCCAAAACTTGGAAATATATTAGAGGGGATAACAAGAAAATCAATAATTGAAATAGCAAAGGACGAAGGAATTGAAGTAGAAGAAACAACATTGAAGCAGGAAGATATATATGGTGCTGAGGAATCTTTCTTTACAGGCACAGCAGCAGAAGTCTCACCTATTGCCTCTCTAGACAAAAAGCCCATAGGAAAAGAAGTCCCTGGACCAATTACAAAAAAATTAAAAGAAACATTTCTTGATATAGTTCATGACAGGAACAAGAAATATGAAAAATGGCTGACTTATGTTAATAATTCTTAGAAAATCAAAAAAACACTCACCCCAATAAAAAACCCGATAATAATTCCAGCCAATACTTCTATAGGCTTATGCCCCATGGAATAGCGCAGTTGATGTATCTTCAGTTTCTCTAATTTTATTATCTTATTGACAATCTTAGCTTCTTCACCAGCAGTCCTTCTCACTCCCATAGAATCTGTTATTACAATTATAAAAAGTACAATTGCAGCCGCACTTAAGCCGCTAAGGCCGTACTCCAATAACGATATAGCAAAAAGCGAGCTTACTAAAGCACAATGGGTGCTTGGCATTCCTCCTGTAACAACAAAATCACTCAATAATACGCCCTTTTTATCCTTAATCACATTCAAAATTATTTTTAATCCCTGGGAGATAAAAGCTGCACACATAACTGCAAAAAATACCTTATTATTTATTATCCATTCTATCATATCCTAAAATTAAAACCAGAAATATAAAAATCTTTGTAAAATGCGCTTAAAAAAAGTAGGCAGACACACCCGGAAATGGATACTACAACAAAAGACCAGTTTGCCCCCGCTCTTCCTCTGCCCCGCTACCCTAAGAGCACCAGTTTAATCAGTTATAGCTGCTTCATTCCTGATCTGACTAGGTTCCTGAAAAAACCAATCCCAAAGGACAAAGCCTCATTGTCTGAGCAAGGACTGTTCCTTTATCATAATACCTCTTTCTAAGCTTCAGCTCCGCCGTATAGCCCGGTTGCGGTTACAGTGCAGGGCTAATGCACCAGCCTAGTCTGCCCGCACCTTGTAAATATATAATCTCTTTTAAATCTAACGAAAAAATGTGGCAAAACCATAAAGAACATCATACCACTCTGCTTATTCTTCTCCATCTTTAAAAGAAGCCGAAAACAAAAGCTTTATTAATTTCGGCACTTCTAAATGGGTCATAGGGGGATAAAAATAGATTCATCAATATTATTTTTAGGCACAGGTACCGGCGCAGCCATAACTGGAAAAGGCATAAGGTCTTCAGGAGGCATAATTCTTAGATTTATGGGCAACCAGTTTCATATTGACCCAGGCATCGGCGCAATAACCAAGGCAGCAGAATTCGGTGTAAATCTTCGTGAAAATACAGCTGTTTTAGTTTCTCATACCCATCTTAACCATTCTAATGATACCAATGCAGTCATAGATGCCATGACTTATTCTGGCCTGGACAAAAAAGGGGTCCTTATAGCTAACAAGACCAGCTTACAAGGTACAGAAGATTATGATAATGTGATATCTAAATACCATAGGAATCTTTTAGAGCGTTTCATAGCAGTCGATAGGGGCCAAAGAATAGGTATAAATGAGGTGGAAATACAGACAATAACAGCCCGCCATAATGAGCCAAATAGCCTAGGCTTTAAATTTTTCACCCCAGATTTTACACTTACTTATACTGGAGACACAGTCTATGCAGTTGATATAGTGGAGCAGTATATGAATTCAAATATTCTTATCCTCAATGTTCCAAATATAAAAAAATCAGGGCATAATCTCTGCACAGAGGATGCTATAAAAATCATCCAGAAAGTAAACCCCCGATTAGCAATAATAACTCATTTCGGTTATGAGATGATTAGGTCAGATCCTTTATATATTGTAAGGGAAATCCAGAAACAAACAGGTATACAGACATTAGCAGCTAAAGATGGTATGGCAATAAACCCAATATCTTACTCTGCCTCCGCGGGTCAGAAAACTTTACAGGGTTTTAAGAAATCTGTCGATGCCTCTCCCAAAGAAGGAACTTAGTTTATTGCAGATTAAATTAAAAATTTATCATTATCTAATATTTAATCTGCAAGGGTGGAAATTTAACCTAATGAAATTTTTTTAGTTAAATTTCCAATAATTCTAAACAATATAATTTATTAATATAATAACTCCATATCCTGATAAACATCCAGCTGTAAGAAAAGGCATAGCAGGATAAAACTTATTCTTATCACCCTTTATAAAAAGAAGGTATAAAGCAATAGTTGTAAAAAAAGGAATTATCAATGTCTTTAAGAATCCAATTAAAACCGTATTATTCAGCATAAGCCCTTTCATCACCACTCCTGCAAATATCAATGGAAAACCAATATCTCCCCCGCCTAAGATGGCGTTCTTAACCTTGCTTGTCTTTACTCCAAGTTTAGTAGAAGCAATTTTTTCAATCTTTCCTGTTGATTTGTTGTAAGGAACAGACAATCCGGCAAATACATTCGTTTCTGTGGTAAATTTTGCCAGTTTAACCATATGTTTGCTTTTCCATACTGCATACATATCATAAATAGAGATTAGTATAAGCAGCATCAAAGCAGAAAAGATATTCATTATAGGAACAAAAATCGCAGCCAGGCCGCCATATATGAACAGCTCTGTAAAGTTATGTATCAATATTTTTGGCCTGAATATTTTGAAATATCCTACCACCATAGCAAGAACAATAGCCAAACTCTGATGAATAAATGCCGCAAAAGCAATAGTTAAAGTGATAAAGACACTAAGAAAATACCATGCCTTCCATATCCTTATTTTCCTGAATCTTACTATGATAAGTAGCAGCACAGTGCCCATTAGTATTGCAGCTATTATATACCAGAAAGAGCTGCTTTCTTCAAGGGGCGGCCTTTCAATATCAAATGGAAGTTCATTTGCAACTATTTCCCCGGTTTCCTGTGTTTTCTCATAATCAATATACTGGCTCACGATTACTAATCCTATAACCTGGCTCATAAAGAATATAGCAACAAGAATAAATATTATTTTCAGATTGTGCTTCATAACAATTTTATATAGGGGCGTTTTAAATAACTTATGGAAATCTTTTCTTAAAAATAACATACCTCCAAAATCAATCCGATTAAAATAGGGGGTTTCTCACGCAGAACCACCAATACTAAATTTACAATTGTCCAAATGAATTAAAAGGACAATTAAAGATAGGGGGTTTCACAAAGTGAAATCTTTAGAAGGGAGCGAGAAAATTTATTTACATTTCTCATGTTTAATTTGCTTTTTCTTTTTAGTTAAATCGAGGTAGTTATCTTTTGAGATAATGGATTTGCCTGTTTTTTGCTCAATCTCTTCCCTAGTATTCTTTGCTATTGTGCCTCCTTCTTTTGCTGAAGTCTTACACTCATTCAAACCATTTGAATCCTTTGAAATTGTAATGTCTGTTGTTGCTTTTTCTCCAACCATTGTCAAAATTAATTCCCAATCTGTCATATGATCTCTAAGATTTTGATTTTTTCGCTTTAAGCTTTTGAATCTCTTATACTCTTTAACTGTCTTGTCGAATGTGGCCTTCGAAACGCTCAGAAATTAAAAAATTTCTGGCGCACCAAAAACTTTGTTTTTGAGTGTCTCATTTGTGAGTATTGCAAATTCTTTTTCCTCTTGAATGCCTCTGCTTCCCCATTCATCAGTTAAATCCTGCCTTATCGCTATTCCCCGTAGTCTTTTGTCAATCCATTCTTTAGGATAGCCTTTAAGCTCATAATACTCTTTTACCCTGTCTTGGGCTAATTCAGGATTTTCTATCTCATCAATTCTCTCTTTTCCTACCTGAGCAAGCCATTGCTTAAAAGGCTCTGCTTTCCTTGATGGTATTGACTGAATTATTCTGAACATAGATTTGGTATTTGCACAGTCTGTAAGCCTTAATTTGCCATCAAGGGCAGGTAATTTCAACTGGTGACATTTTGTCACCGTTTCACTTCCTTCTTCTCTAAGCCTTTGATTTAGCTTATTCCAGTATTTTCTTGCTTTTTGGTAATCAGCCTGATCTGTTAGAACAGCAGCTATATCTATCACTGAGTAATGCCACTCTTCATTATACCATATTCTCCTGATTTTCTTATCCTGAAAAACGATTAAGGATTTATTGTTTGATTTCATTTTTTATCCAATGTTTTTATTTTTTAATTTTTCTTCCATCATTATTTCAAACTGACGAGATACTATTAAACCTTTATGTTTACAGTATTTTCTATACTTATCATATAATCTGGATTTGACTTTTAAGGTTACACTTTTACTTAACATTTTAACACCCCCTATAATAGAAATATCTAGACATATTTATAAATATTATTTTTCAAAACGATAAAACTCTCTCTATACTTTAACATGATGAGCCTTCGGCTTTGATATAACGAACACCCCCCGCTACTTATTCCTGATTGCTCTTACTGGCTAAAATGAGCCGATATATCAACTAAATATTTTACTGCTTCTGCCTAAACTTCTATAACTTAATTTTTGGCAAAAAATTAAAAATAGTAACAATACTCCATTATAATATGAAAAATATACATCACATCTGGCTTACTGTTTATTCAAAACCAGAAGACAATGAATCAGAAATCATTGAAAATCTGAAAAAATTCATCTCTTTTAATTTAGAAAAAGAAAAAGTAAATATAAGCAGAAAATCAGCCGCAAGCGTTGAAGAAAGAAAAATAGTAATATTTCAGATACATCTGGAAAAAAGCAGGCATATAAATCAATTTGTTAAAGATATAAACAGCATGCTAAAGCCAGAACAAAAAGAGCTTCTATTAAACCAAAAAGAATCACGCCTAGACTCAGAAAATCATTTTTTTATAAGATTCGATAAAGACAAATTACTCAAAGAAAACAAATTCTTTATTACAGACAAAGGAAACTGCTATCATCTGAAGATGTCTATAGCAGCATTTCCTTCAACTAGGGAAAACGCATTGAAGGTTGTGGAAGCGATTTTTGAGAATTAAAATATTTCTTCAAAACATATTTTTTCAAATCAGCATTATGAATAGATGGAACTAATATCTTCTCAAAAGATTTTCCTTCCTTTTTAGCCATTTCCAGAATATAGATTATTTCTAAATCTTTAGTTAACTCAATTATCTCCTTAAAAAAATTAGCTATAGGCTCTTCCTCAATTCCATTTTTTCCGGCAATATCTATAGCATCAGATATTACCTTTCCTTCCCTGTCATAATTTTCTATTTTTGGCCTTAATTCTTCTCTGCCAACTAATCCATCCAGGCCGGGCTGATTTATTTTTATCTGCGCCACATATCCGGCAAGACTTAATCTCTTATAGATATATTCAAGCATTACCCTATCCTGGTCTATTAAATAATTATGATCAGCCGCTTCCTTGTTTCTGCATAGCTGGCTTAATGTTCTGATATATGAGTCAGCCACTATTTTCCTAAGATTTACTTCTTTATTGATTTGCTTTTGAAATCCTACTACCTTCTCTGCATATAAATTCGAACTAAACTCATTATAGGTAGGGACTTCACCAGAAACAGGGATATCAGCTATACTGCCTTTAAACAGCGGGGATTCAGCTCTTTTGCCCAATCCTTTCACTATAGAGCAGGTATATTGATTTAATACTTCCCGGACAAAATCAAGATCATGAGCTGCATCTTTCTGTGCATATTTCATTAAATATCAGAATTCCTATGCGTTTTTATGTCTTTCTAAATAGAACTAACTATTCTTTCAGCCTTTTTATTATCTCATATGCCTTAAGGACATACTCTTCTTTAAGATAAATTAGAAGCTCTGGTGTAGCTGTCAAAAGTTCAGTTATCACCGCATCATTTACAGCCAGTTCCCGGGTAATTGTAGATAATATTCCCCTTGCATCAACTGCTTTATCAGGGAACATAAGGCTTATCTCTGAAATATTGTCTAGCCTGTGCTTCAATTTATACTGTCTGAATATTTCTTTCAACTTATCCTCTTTTTTCTGGTCTATAAATACTTTGATCGACGATGACCCCACAACAATCTTCAATGTATCTCCCCTATCATAGTCTGTATGTGCAATAAGCCTTTGCAGTTTCTGCATTAATTCTTTATCTTTCTCAAAATCTAAAATCAGAATCCTATCCTTTATATTAACTCTAATATCCTTAAAAATCTCCATGCTTTCTTTTTTAGGTTCTTTAAAATTAAACCTTCTGAGCATCGCAATGACAGCCTCAAGTTGATTATTTTTCGCCACCCCCTTCCTAATAAGATGTCTTGCTAAGCTTCTCCTGTTAATCAATCCTGCTTGATAACACTTCTCAACTTCAGGATATAAGCTGAGAAACTGCCTAAAGCTTTGTTCTATTTGTGACATAAAAATAACCTATATGCCATTTATTAATAAATCTTTCTAATTATGCCACAATATTTAAATAAGATATATCAACAAATCCATCTTAAAAATAATTATAAGGTAACTAAAATGCAAAATTTTCAGGATGAAATAAGAAAAGCAAAAAAAGGAGAAATAGTAACCATATACAAAGAATTAGGCTATACTCCTGATCCTGTAGATTACTTTGCTAAGATATCGGGCTACGGAAAGAAAAAGAACTGCTTGTTATTAGAATCAGCAGATATAATTGCAAAGTACGGTGAAAAAAGCCTGGGCACAGCAGATCCATGCTTAAAATTAGTTGGAAAAAAAGAAGAATTTGAGATAATAGCTTTAAATGACCTCGGAATTAAGTTTATCAAAGAGCTGAAAGGCGATTTGAATTTTTGTGATGAAATAATCTATGAGACCAACTTAATTAAAGGAAGGCTTACTCCTAAGAGAAAGGCTGTAAATGAAAGCGAGCGTTTGAATCTCAAGACACATATAGATATAATCAGAAAAGTAGCATTCAAATTCAAACCCGCAAAAAAAGAGTTTATACCTTATGCCGGCCTATTTGGCTCTATAAGCTATGATTTTATTGACCAATTTGAAGATTTACCAGAAAGCAAAGAAGATATTCTCCAAGATCCCGATTATGAATTGTATTTTGTAGATAATTTATTCTTAATGGATTATAAAAAGAAAAAAACATTCTTTATAGCAAACGCCCTTATAACAGATGGTGATAAAGAAAAGATATACGAAGAATGTATGAAGAAAATAGGGGTTTATGAGAAAAATCTTGATAAAGAGATTACTAATATAAAGAAAAGAGAGCCGGTAAAACAGGAGATTATCTCTGATACATCAAAAGAGGAATTTATTGAAACAGTTAAGAAATTAAAAGGGAATATTTTAGCCGGGGATGTATTTCAGGTTGTGCCTTCAAGAACAATAATTACAAACTATAATGCAGAGCCGCTTGATATATACAAAAGCCTAAGGGATTTAAACCCAAGCCCATATATGTTTTATATAAACAATCAAAACGGCACTTTTCTCGGTGCTTCTCCGGAAATGTTCCTAAAAGTAGAAGGAGACAAAGAAAAAATCGTAGAAATAAGGCCTATCGCAGGCACAAAGCCAAGGGGTATAATTAATGGAAAAGTAGATGCTGATCTGGATTCAAGATATGAAGCAGAGCTTAAGATTGATAAAAAAGAATTGGCAGAGCATACTATGCTGATAGATTTAGCAAGAAATGATGTAGCCAGGATCTCAAAACCCGGGACAAGATATGTTGACGAGCCATTTATTGTTGAAAAATATTCTCATGTCCAGCATTTAGTAAGTAATGTAAGCGGTGTTTTAAAGGACAACCTGGATGCTTTGCATGCTTACCTGGCTTCAATGAATATGGGTACATTGACAGGCGCTCCAAAAGTTGAAGCAATGAAGCTTATAAGGCTGGTTGAGAAAACCAAGCGCGGGTTTTATGGCGGCGCTGTAGGCTACATCACGCCAAGCAATGACTTTGATTCCTGCATTGTGATAAGGTCAATGAGATTAAAGAATGATAAGGCTTACATAAGGGCAGGTGCAGGCATTGTATATGATTCAGTCCCGGAAAAGGAATATGATGAAACAGATAAAAAAGCAGGAGCATGTTTAAAAGCAATACAGCTGGCAGGAGGATTAACATGAACATCCTCTTCATTGATAACTTTGATTCATTTACCTATAACCTTGTAGATGAATTTGAGAAAAGAAACTGTAATGTATTAGTGTATAGGAACAATACTGATATTGAGATTATAGATAAAGTAATTCAGAAATTCAAACCCAGGCTTATTGTTATAAGTCCCGGCCCCTCAACCCCTGAAAGAGCGGGAATTTCAGTAGGCTTAATAAAAAAGTACTATAAGGCAGTACCTATATTTGGTGTATGTCTTGGCTATCAGTGTATAATTGAAGCCTTTAATGGTGTAGTAGAGAAATGTTCTGAGACTATCCATGGAAAGCCAAGTTTAATAAATCATAATGCAGAAGGAATTTTTAAAGGACTGGAAAATCCTTTTCAGGCAGGCAGGTATCATTCCTTAATCGGATCAAAGATTCCGGATGAGCTGGAAATCTCTGCAAAAACAGCAGATAAGAATCTGGTGATGGCAGTAAAGCATAAGCAGTATAATCTTGTCGGTGTTCAATTTCATCCAGAAAGTATTTTAACACCTGCAGGTGGAAAAATCATTGAAAATATTATTGGGGGTTGTAAAATGATCCAGGAAGCAATATCTAAATTAGTAGAAAAAAAAGATCTCACTTTAAAAGAAGCAGAAGATGTCATGGACGAAATCATGTCAGGCCAGGCTACAGATGCTCAAATAGCTGGTTTTTTAGTGGCATTAAGGCTGAAAGGCGAAACAATAGATGAAATCACAGCATGTGCAAAAGTCATGCGTGAAAAAGCCTCAGGAATATCTCCCAAAGTAGAAAAACTAGTCGATGTTGTAGGAACAGGAGGCGATAATTCCAACACCTTTAATATCTCAACTGCTTCTGCCTTTGTTGTAGCTGGCGCAGGTGTTCCGGTAGCAAAGCACGGAAATAAATCAGTTTCTTCAAAATCTGGAGCCGCAGATGTTTTAACCTCATTAGGTGTGAATATAATGCTTGAACCAAAGCAAGTTGAGAAATGCATAGAAGAAATAGGCATTGGCTTTATGTTTGCTCCCAAATTTCATAGCGCTATGAAATATGCAATTGGCCCCAGAAAAGAGCTAAAATTAAGAACAGTCTTTAACATATTAGGCCCTTTAACAAATCCAGCTAGTGCAGAACATGAGCTCATGGGTGTTTTTGATGAAAGCCTTACAGAGCCTTTGGCAAAAGTTCTGGCTAACCTCGGAGTAAAGCATTCCTTAGTTGTTCACGGCTCTGGCATGGACGAAATCACTTTAACAGGCCCGACTAAGATATCAGAATACAAAGATGGTGTTATAAAGACATATACTATCAATCCTGAAGATTTCGGTATGGAGATATGCACCAAAGAAGATATAATGGGCGGCACACCAGGGGAAAATAAGGATATTATTCTAAATATCTTAAAAGGCAGAGAAAAAGGCGCCAAAAGAGACATAGTTGTCCTAAATGCAGCAGCTGCTTTACTGGCTGCAGATGAAGTAGATAGCATCAAAGAAGGAATTAAAAAAGCCGAAGAAAGCATTGATTCAGGAAAAGCATTAGAAAAATTGGAAAAAATGATAGAATTCACGAACAAATGATTCTAAATAAAATAACTGCCTTTAAGAAGAGAGAAGTAGCTAAAAACAAAAAACTTTTCCCTTTATCTAATTTCAAATCCAGGCTTAAGAAATCAGATAGAGATTTTAAAAAGGCTGTATCAGAGAACTCTTTAAATTTGATCGCAGAAATAAAAAAAGCCTCTCCTTCTGAAGGCATAATCAATAAAAACTTTAATTTTGAAAAAATTGCCGAAACATACAGCAAAAACCAGCATGTAAAAGCAATTTCTGTTTTAACAGATGTTAAATTCTTCGCAGGCAGAAAAACACTGATTCATGCAGTAAAAAAATTCACTGAAAAACCAATTTTAAGAAAGGATTTCATCATTGACAAATACCAGATATATGAATCAAGATTTTATGGCGCAGATGCCCTCTTGCTTATTGCAGGAATCCTGACAAAAAAACAGCTTGAGAAATTCATTAAAATAGCAAAGAGATATGATATGGACTGCTTAGTCGAGATTCATAATAAAGAAGAAATAGCAAAGCTTCCAAATAGCACAGAAATCATCGGTATAAACAACCGTAATCTGGACACATTAAGCATCAATCTAGAAACAACAAATAAACTAGTGAAATTAATCAATAAAAAACTAAAGAATAAAGTAATTGTCTCAGAGTCAGGAATCAACAGCAGGGCAGACATAAATAAAATCCAGGACAAAGTAAATGCAGTCTTGATTGGCACTTCATTGATAAAATCAAAAGATATAAACTCAAAGATAAATTCTTTATTTAAGCCAAAAATAAAGATCTGCGGAATAACTAACTTAGAAGATGCTAAAGCTGCTTCAAAATTAGGGGCAGATTATCTTGGTTTTATTTTCTATAAAAGATCACCCCGTTATATAGGTGAGGACAAGGCAAAAAACATAATAAGCCAAATAAAAAAATCAAACAAAGATATAAAATTTGCAGGAGTATTTGTCAATGAATCAATTGAAAAAATCAGCAAAATCAAGAAATACAGTAACCTGGACTTTATCCAGTTTCACGGTGACGAAACTAATGATTTTATCAAAAAACTGAATGAAAAAAATATAATAAAAGCATTCAGGGTAAGAAATAACCAGGATATTAGAGAAATAAATAATTCCTTAGCAAAATATGTCCTGTTAGATGCCTATCATAAAAGTTTATACGGTGGAACAGGCAGCACATTCAATTGGGGCATAATGCCTAAAATAAGAAACAAAAAAATATTTTTGTCAGGCGGCCTAAATCCTGATAATATAAAAAAAGCAGTAAAATTAAATACATATGCAATTGACTTGTCTTCAGGTGTGGAAAAATCTCCCGGTAAAAAGGATCATAAAAAATTAAAAAAATTATTTAAGAATTTAAAATGAAAAAAGGCTATTTTGACAAATATGGCGGTGTATATGTTTCCGAAACACTAATGCCTGCTGTACAGGAATTAGAAAAGGCCTTTAATAAATGCAAAAATGATAAAAAATTTAATAATGAATTAAACAATCTACTCAAAAATTATGCCGGAAGGCCGACTCCCCTCTCATTCTGCGAAAGATTATCTAAAAAATTGGGATGCAAAATTTATCTTAAAAGGGAAGATTTGGCGCACACAGGAGCACACAAGATAAATAATGCACTGGGCCAGGCTCTACTAGCAAAATACATGGGCAAAAAGAGAATAATTGCAGAAACAGGCGCAGGCCAGCATGGTGTTGCAGCAGCAACAGCCGCAGCTAAACTTGGCCTGGAATGCGAAATATATATGGGCACCATTGATATTGAAAGGCAAAAGCCAAATGTTTTTAGAATGAAGCTCCTCAGTGCAAAGGTAAATCCTGTTTCTTCAGGCGGCAGGACCTTAAAAGATGCTATTAATGAAGCCTTAAGAGACTGGACAGCCAATGTTAAAACAACATACTATCTATTGGGCTCTGTATTGGGGCCGCATCCATACCCGGAAATGGTTGCTCATTTTCAGAGCATTATTGGAAAAGAGACGAGAAAACAGATCCTGGCAGCTGAAGGTAAATTGCCTAATGCAATCATAGCATGTGTTGGCGGCGGCTCTAATGCAATCGGAATTTTCAGGGCGTTCTTAAAAGATAAAGATGTAGATTTGATTGGCGTAGAAGCAGGCGGACTTGGTATAGAATCAGGAAAACACGCAGCAAGATTTGCAGACCAAAAATTAGGCCGTTTAGGCATTTTGCATGGAACAATGACCTATGTCCTGCAGGACAAGTTTGGCCAGATTTATAACACTCATTCAATCTCCGCAGGCCTTGATTATTCTGCAGTCGGCCCAGAACATTCGCATTTAAGAGACTTAAAAAGAGCAGCATATACTTTTGCAACAGATAAAGAATGTTTAGAAGCATTCAAATTATTATCTGAAGAAGAAGGCATTATCCCTGCACTCGAGTCAGCCCACGCAGTTGCTTATGCCCTTAAATTAGCTAAAAAAATGAATAAAGAAGATATCATAGTCATTAATTTATCCGGAAGAGGGGATAAAGACATCTTTGAAGCTGCAAGGCATTTAGGTGTTAAAGTATGATAATAAGAAAAGCAAAAATAAAAGACATTTCTCATTTATTAGTGCTTTGGGAGGGATTAATGCAATATCACAAAGACCTAGATAAAAAAGCCTTTACAACTTGGAAAAAAATGGGTTTTACAGAAGGTGCGAAATCTATATTTAAATCTATAAAATGAGCTACAAAAAAACCTTTTCAGAACTAAAAAAGAAAAAACAAAAAGCATTAATCCCATTCGTAGTAATTGGAGATCCAGACTATGAAACAAGCTTAAGAATAGTCAGAACAATAGTTGAAGCAGGAGCAGATATTTTAGAGCTGGGCTTTCCATTTTCAGATCCGATTGCAGACGGTCCAATAATACAATCTGCAGATGTAAGGGCACTAGAAAGCGGGATAAACACAGATAGTTGTCTAAGATTCATTAAAGAAGTAAGAACTTTTACTGATATTCCTATTGGCTTATTAGTTCATTATAATCTTATTTACCAGAGAAGAATAGACAAATTCTTTGAAGATTGTAAAGGAGCAGGAGTTACATCAGTTTTAGCAGCAGATGTCCCAATAGAAGAATCTGATTTAATAATAAAAGCCGCAAGAAAAAACAATGTTGATACTGTCTTTATTGTAAGCCCCTTAACAGAAGGCAAAAGATTAGAAAAGATTCTAAAAAACTGCAGAGGCTTTGTTTATATTGTTTCGAGGCTGGGTGTAACTGGAGCAAGAGATGATTTACAGGAATCAACCTTAAGCCTAATCAAAAGAATAAGAACAAAGACAAATCTTCCATTATGTGTTGGCTTTGGCATTTCAAAGCCAGAACATGTTAGGGCAGTATTGGAAGCAGGCGCAGATGGCGCAATTGTGGGTTCTGCAATAGTAAAAATCATTGAAAAAAATCCAGATAATAAAAACAGGATGTTAGGGGAATTAAGATCCTTTGTTGATAACATGAAGGCAGCAACTAAGTAGTTCTTTTTTATTTATATACCCCTTCTTCAGTAATATTTAAAAAAAGATAGCCTTTCTCTAGAATCATGAGGATAAAAATTGCCCCTTCAATACTATCTGCAGACAAGGATAATCTGCAGAAAGAAGTTGAGGAAATAGAGCCCTACGCAGATCTCATCCATGTAGACATAATGGATGGTAAATTTGTCCCTCCAATTACTTTTCTTCCAGATGAAATAAAAAACATAGACTCAAAGCTTCCAAAAGATGTACATTTGATGGTATCTGATCCAGAAAAAAGCTTTATTGATGATTATGCAGAAGCAGGAGCTTCAATAATCACAATTCATGCAGAGGCATGCGGGGATATCACTAAAACCATAGAGAAAATAAAAAATCTAAATATAAAAGCCGGCTTATCAATAAATCCACCAACTCCTTTAGAGAAAATCCTTCCCTATATCGGCCAGGTAGACATGGTTCTTATAATGTCAGTAAATCCAGGATATGCAGGCCAAAAATTCATTCCGGAAGTTCTTGAAAAAATAAGAAAACTCAGGCAGTTAAAACCAGAACTGGATATTGAGATTGATGGCGGCATAAACAAAGACACAATAAAGCAGGCAGTAGATGCAGGCGCCAATGTCATTGTTGCAGGCTCCGCTATATTTAACCAGAAAAACAGGAAAAAAGCAATAGATGAATTAAGAGAAGCATCAGGTATATAAGAAATAACCCAAAAGATTTAAAATAAAGAATACTTAATAATATAAAATGGCCAAGTTTAAAGTAACCCCTTGGGAAGTTGAAGGCGAAGTAGACTATAATAACCTGATACATCAGTTCGGTACTAAGCAATTGACCAGTGAGTTAATAAATAAGATAGAAAAAAAAGCCGGTTATTCTCATCATATGCTTAGAAGAAAGATATTTTTCAGCCATAGGGAATTAGATATACTTCTTAAAGAACATGAGCAGGGGAAAAAATTTGCCCTCTATACAGGAAGAGGCCCCTCAGGCCATACCCATATTGGCCACTTAATACCCTGGTTTTTTACAAAATACCTGCAGGACGCATTTGATGTTCCGCTTTATTTCCAGCTTACAGATGATGAAAAATTTCTATGTAAACAAAATCTGTCATTAAAAGAAACAAACAAAATGGCTTATGAAAACGCCTTAGACGTTATTGCTCTCGGCTTTGATCCAAAAAAGACGCATATTATAATAGATACAGAATATTCAAAGACATTATATAAAATCGCTATACAGATTGCAAAAAAAGTCACAGCTTCAACAGCAAAATCTGTTTTCGGTTTCACAAACGAGACCAATATAGGTATGTATTTCTGGCCTGCTTTGCAGGCAGCCCCATGTTTTTTACCTTCCATCTTGGGGAAAGAGAAAATCCGAACCTTGATACCCGCAGCTATTGATCAGGACCCATATTGGCGCATAGTCAGGGATGTAGCACCAAAACTGGGCTATCCAAAGACTGCAGCAATACATTGCATCTTTCTTCCTGCCCTTACAGGATCATCAGGAAAGATGTCCACATCAACAGGTGAACAATCTACAATATTCACAACAGATGATGAAGGGGCAGTGAGAAAAAAAGTAATGAAGTACGCCTTCTCAGGAGGCAAAGATACCTTAGAAGAGCATCGAAAACACGGCGGAAATCCTAATATAGATATCTCATATCAATGGCTTACATTCCTGGAAAAGGATGATAATAAATTAAAGAACATCTATGATGACTATAAGTCAGGCAAACTGTTATCAGGAGAGCTAAAGCAGATATTAGTTGATAAATTAAATGCTTTTCTGAAGAAGCATTCAGAAAATAAGGAAAAAGCAAGAAAAAATATAGATAAATTCCTGCTTAAGGATTAGCAAACTTTAAATAGTTTCGAACATATTAATGATAAAAAGAGGTGACAAAATGTTTTATAAAGTAGTTCCTTTGTCTTCAAGTTTC
This sequence comes from Nanobdellota archaeon, assembly GCA_023140175.1. Taxonomy (GTDB): domain Archaea; phylum Nanobdellota; class Nanobdellia; order Woesearchaeales; family WJIZ01; genus WJIZ01. The sequence continues at coordinate 41,554 of JAGLMD010000057.1, forward strand.
ATGCTTACCAGCATTGTCGGAGCAATAATCTCGATATTATATGTTTATCCAAGATCAGCACCCTTTGGCTTTACCTTCTTCCTATTCTTCACTATTATGTTTATTTCATCTTTGATATCAATGACTTTGGCTCCCCTGGATGCAGAGTTTGACATTAAAAAAGAGAAAAACAGAAAGATAAAAAGTTAATTGCCGAACTTCTTATCAAATTTTTCTTTAGCTTTATTCTCCTTCCAATATACAGCATGGCTTGCCCGTTTATCAAATAAAGCAATTGATATCTTGATCATATCACTCTGGAATTTCTTGAGTGCCTTCTTTTCTACAATTATCTTAGAATCCTCAATGCACTCCTGCATAAGCCTTATATTTTCCTTTCTGCATTTCTGCTCTTCTTCTTTCTCTTCATCTTCAGTTAGAAATATCTCTTCCCACATAGGATAAGTGCTTCCTTTTACAGTCCTTGGGAATGATTTTGAAAATGGCATTATAAGTAAAGAATCAACCAGGATATAAATAAATTTCTAAAGAAAGGTTTATATATAGTAATTATTAGAGTTAAAGAGAAGAGGTAGGTGGATGAGAAATAAGATATTTATGCTTACATTTCTGGGAATACTATTACTTTCTCCATTAGTTTTTTCCTTCTCTTCCAACTCTACATCCACTTCAGAATGGAAGATGTTTGGAAGAACATTAGATAATAATAGATATTATCCAGATACAGTTAATATGAGTCATTTTGGATTGTTGTGGAGTTATGAGGCTGATGATTCCTTTGATTCTTCTCCCGCAATCTCTCAAGGCATCTTATATATTGGAAATCTAGATAAGAATGTATATGCTCTCAATGCCACCACTGGAAACATGATTTGGAATTATACTTTATCACATGCAACAGAATCTTCTCCTGCAATTTCACAAGGTAAGGTATATATAGGATGTTATGGACATACTATGTATGTTCTTAACGCCACAATAGGCACTCAGCTTTGGAACTATACTATAAAAGGTTATATTCGTTCTTCCTTTGTAATTCTAGATGATATCCTGTATTTTGGTGACTATGACTATGGAAATAATAGTGTCTATGCTCTTAATACTTCAACTGGTACTCAGCTTTGGAACTATACTATAGGAGACTCAATGTTTTCCTCGCCATCAATTTATAATGACAGAATTTACATAGCCAGCGAAAATAATATGACATTTGCTCTCAATGCTACAACAGGGATTCAACTCTGGAACTATACTACACAAGGTTATATCCACTCTTCGCCCGCCATTTCAGGGGGCATTTTATATATAGGAAGCTACGATAATAAGGTCTATGCTTTGAACGCCACTAACGGTATTCTCATTTGGAATTACACCACAGGTTATTCTGTTCTTTCTTCCCCCGCAATATCTCAAGGGATTTTATATATAGGAAGCTACGATAATAAGGTCTATGCTTTGAACGCCACTAATGGTGAAGAATTATGGACTTATGTGGCAGAAGGTAGCCTTCTTCCTTCTCCAGCAATATCTCAAAATATTCTTTTCATTGGAAGTCATTCTAACAAAACATATGTCCTTAATGTTACTACAGGTATTCTACTTTGGAACTACACAACAGGTAATATTATTCTTTCATCTCCTTCAATTGCAAACGGAATAGTTTACATTGGAGGTCATGACAACAAACTCTACGCCTTCTCAGCCCTTCCTAATTTACCTCCTTCAATAACCCAGAACTACCCGCCAAACAATTTATTTACTTCAACAAGAAACATAACCTTCAATTTCACAGCCACTGATGATTTCGACTCATCACTAACATGCAACTTAACTATCGATGGAAAAGTAAATCAAAGTGGTTTAACAGTTATAAACAGCACACCTCACGCTACTTATGCAACAGGAAATCTCTCCTTAGGTACACACACATGGAATATTACCTGCTGGGACAATGATCATGCTCATAATACTTCAGAAACAAGAACATTTACAGTAGAAAATTGTAACCCGCCGACAGAAGGAGATTGGAACATATATAATCAAAATGTAACTTGTTTTAATAGAAACATATCGTTGAACGGAAATTTATACATAAGTGGTAGCTCGATACTTACTTTTAATAATACAAACTTACTTATTTTGCCATGGGACGGTGAGTTTGTTGTAAACGACAGTACTCAAGTTAATATTTATAACTCTAACATCACTAGTTCAATCGACCCCTATGATCATAATGACTATTATACTAATTTTAAAGGCACATCTAGTAACTACATAGAGAATTCTTTTATTGATTTCTTGCTATTAGAAGAAAATACCAATACAAATATCTCTATTTTATCTTCTTATAATATTGGCTATGGAGGCAATGCTTCTGGTTATCTTTTCAACTCAACAATATCAAGGTCAACAGAATTAAGAGTAAATCCCATAATTGATTTCATTAACTCTAGTTTAAATAATTTAACTATTGAAATTTATGGGGATACAAGCATAATTTTTAATAATATCTATCAAGAAAATAATATCATAGACTCTTTTTCTTCAACCAATCAAAAGATAAAATTTAATTTTTCAAATAGCTATGTTAATAAACTATGTATAAGAACTAGCTCTGATAATAATATCTCAATTATTCTATCGAACGTCTCAATATATTCAGCCGAATTTGGGGGTTATAATTCAATGTACACCATTATTAATTCTACTATAGAAGACACTCTTTGGGTTTTAACTCAGGCTTATTCGGATGTACAAAATTCAAATATTTTGAATTTAGATAGTTATGGAGATTCTATTATCAATTTTACAAAACTTACTAATTTAACTAGGTTTTATAGCTTTAAAGCCGGCCATCCAATAATAGCAGGTAATGTTAACATAATTTCCAATATTATACCTTCTTTGGTTAATGCAAATGTAACTCGTTTATATCCCCTCTACCTATATAACAGCTCTTCATCAAACCTATACAACTCTAGCGTATCAATAATAAATTCCAACACGATCATATGGAATAGCACCCTTTCAGGAGGCTATGTAGAAATAAACCTAACATTCAATTCTACAAATTACAATAACACCTATAATATAACTTTGCCAAACGATAAAATAATAGGTGTGATTAGTCTCTTAACAAACACCCCCATTAACATTACCTTCGACCAAAACGCACCTAATCTTACTATCAACAGTCCAATAGACAATTACAATTCTTCCGCAAATTCTATCTCTTTCAACTTCACAGCAACAGATGATTTCCATGATATTTTATTATGCAACCTAACTATAAACGGAACAGTAAACTTAAGCAATATAATTGCTGCAGGCGGCGCACCCCAGATCAACACCACCAGCCTTAATACCGGCACTTATTATTGGAACATCTCCTGTTGGGATGAAGGCAATAAAGTAAACATCTCTATAACTAGAACACTTACTATTGACACTACTTTCCCAACAACCTGCACAAATATCACTTTAATAGCTGATACAGATAATGACGGAAATATTGAGATAAACTGGAGTACAGACTCAGATGCAGGTAAATATGGCATCTTTAGGGCAGCAACTAATTCATCAAGCATATCTTCAGCTGCAAGATTAATTAACATAACAGGAAACTTCTTTGAAGACAATACTTCATTACATAACACAGAATACTGGTATGCTGTAACAGTAATAGATTCAGCAGGAAATGAAAACCTCTCAATTTTCTCAAACTCATCTAACATGATAAACGCAGCAGCAAATGACACAATTAATCCCAAACTACCTTCTTCAATAACAGTTACAAATGCAAGCAATACAGCAACAATAAGGTGGCCTGCAGTGCTTTATGACATTGAAGGAAATGCTGATTTTACTGGTTTAACTTATGAAATATGGTATAAGGCTCCAGGCAGTATCAATATTAGCAGGAACATGACTGCAAATATCTTCCAGGAAATAACTAATACTGATGTTTCAGCCAACTCAACTGAATTTAGCATACCATCAAGCTGCGGAAGTTCCTGCAATTATATGTTTATAGTTATAACCAAAGATGATGCCAATAACAGAAATCTCTCAACTCCCCTGAATGAGCTTAACATCGCAAATGTCAGTTTGAGCTATTCCTCAGGAAGCAGCACCCCGCCTCCCTCCAGCTCTGGAGGAGGGGGCGGTGGGGGCATTATAAGAGTTAAACAAAACATATTCTCAAAAGGATGGGCAGATGTAGAAGATTCCTTAAACATAACTATAGATAATTCATTTATACCTTTGACATATGTATCATTTCATCTTAAGGAAAAAGTATCGAATCTTCAGTTTACTGTCGAAACATTAGGCAGCCATCCTGAGCATTTACCTGAATTGAGAAATCTTGCTTATAGTTTCCTTAAGATAACTGCAAGAAACGTAGTAGATGATAATTTAATATATCCGACAGTAAAATTTAAAGTAAAGAATTCTTGGCTTTCAGAAAACAAGTTAAATAAAGGAGATGTTGCCCTATTCAGATACAAAAATAATAAATGGCATAAACTAAAGACAGAATTTGATTCTCAGGGCGGTGATTACTCATATTATTGGTCTGAAATTCCGGGTTTTAGTTACTTTGTCATTGCTTCATCAACTATACTCACTGCAGCAAAAACAGGCTCACCCACATCTCAAGATACTCAGCCAAGAACAGAAGACCAGGAAAGGGGCGAACAGGATTTTCCAGATATAACTAAAATTCAGGAAGATAAAATTAACTTCCTTAAAATAATCTTTATATCATTAGGAATCATATTATCTCTTGCAGTAATCTCCCTGTCAGCCTATTTTATTTTCTCAAAACTAGGAGAAAAAAGACTGGATATGCTAATAGATTCAGAAAAACAAGTTCCAAAAAAGCTTCTCGAATATATCAAATTAGAACTCTCAAAAAACATCCCAAAAGAAACAATAAAGAAAGCATTATTCTCTAAAGGTTGGCCGGAAAAACAGGTAGAACAAGCCTTTCAAAAATGTCAAAAACCACTCTGCTGAACTTCAAGCTCTGCTTGAAGGCTTATAAATCTCTGATTCAAGAAAGTCTTACTATCGTAAGATGATTATAGATATAAGACTTTATTGTCTTATAAAGCATGCGTATTATTATGGATTCTATACTTTATATACAATAAAAAAGCAGAGTGGCATGTTTTTAGGCGCTGCAAAGGTTAAGTGGTTTTTGAGCATACAGATACAATCCAACTAAAGTTGAATAGTATTCTGTCGTATCAGAAATCAAAAATCTTCTTCTTCTCTTCAAATGCAATAGGGCTTCCACCACCGTGCCATGTAAATCTCGGCCTTATTCTCATCGGATACATCTTTTCATTATTATCATCAAATATTATAGCAGCCCCCTTTACTCTGGGCAGATAATTAAGCTGCTTGTCCAAGCCTTCTCTCATATAACTCTGCATTAGCATACCCAAAGCCTTCACATCGTAGTTTGCGGTAATTCTATGCGCAATTACAACATCTGACTGGGTCATTACATCAGTATGTATCTTTCCAGGCTGCTGGCTTGCAAGAATCAACGATATGCCAGGCTGCCTTCCTTCTCTGAGTATTGTAACTAATGGTTGTGTTGCCATGGTCTTTCCTTCATTAGGCAGGAACTCATGAGCCTCGTCAATTATCAGCCAAACCAATGGCTCTTTTCTCTTCCCTTCCTCATCTTGCTCAAGTAAAGATGTATTCTTCTTTATAGATCTATGCTCTTCACTCTTTCTTGCTACCATCCTGTTTAGAAAGAGTTTCTGGCTGACAAGCCCGATTACTAATGCCCTAATATTAGATGCTCCGGGAATAGTAGCATAGCAGCTGACATCCAGGACAGTGACCTGCCCGCCTTTTACTAACTCCCGTATTGGCGTACCCTTTTTATCAAAAAGCCCCCATTTTTTTGCAGATAAAAACCTATTCTCTATAGCATCTTTTATTTCATTTCTTATAGCATCTTCGCTTTTTATTTTATGAATAATATCATCAATATCATAATCTTTTGTTTCTTCTTTCAGGTCATTGATTACTCTTTCCATTGTCACACCAATCTCAGAATTAATATCAATATCAAAGCTCATGCACCAGTCGCTTGATTCTAGTTCACTTGGCTTAATCGAGAATGGAAAATCTGTCGGTATTCCCTCTTCTTTATATTTATTATAATAACCTGTAGGTGTATAGATATGTACATGTAATCCTTTTCCTTCAAGGCCCCATTCCTTAAGTAATTTTTCCTCTTTCTTGTTAGGATATTTCATAGGCCAGTATATGCCCATAGTGTCAAGCATGACAACAGAAATATTATCCTTTACTTCACTTGGAAGGTCGCTCATACCTTCTGCAATAACACCCATAGAATAACTCTTTCCGCTTCCCCTCTTTCCGCAGATAAATATAACATGGCTCCTTAGGACATCAATAAGAATCTTATTAGATAAAGAAGTGGTTTGCCCCATTTTCACATAATGTTTTCCGATAAATATAGTCCCCTTTGTGCCAAATCTCTTCTTATCTTCTTCATCTCTTCCTACAACAATATCATACATATTGTCTATACATCACCTATTACTATAAATAATTTAGAAACTATTCTAAAGTAGTATATTATAGAAAAATTTATTAATGCAATACCCTTTATATTATAAAAAGAGGGGGAAACACAACAAATATTAAAAATCATATTAGATGGTGATATAATGAAAAAAAAGAAATCTAAGATAAATCAAAAAGTGAAATCAGCTATTTTCACTGCCGTTTTAGCAATAATTGTTATAAGTCTTTTTTATTATCTTATAGCAAAAGAAAGTTCTAATAATCAGTCTGAGGATAGCTCAAGCCCGGTCGCAATTGTCAATGGCGGGAAAATTACCGAGAATGATCTGGATAAGGAATATTCTAAAATATCAGAAGAATATCAGGCACTTGTATCAAAAGATCAACTATTGGACCAGCTCATTAATAAAAAATTGGTTCTTCAAGAAGCAAATAATCAGGATATTTTAGTATCAGATTCTGAGATAGAGGAGCAGCTGAATATTGTTAAGCAGCAGTTTCCAACAGAGGAATTATTTATGGAAGCACTTGAGCAGCAGGGTCTCACATTAGAAATTATGGGCATCCAGATTGAAGAAACCATACTTATAAATAAGCTTCTTAATCAGACTGTTATTTCTGATATAGAAGTATCAGAACAGGAAATATCTGAATATTATACAGGGAATAATGAGCAATTTACTGCTAAAGAAGGGGAGATAAGGGTAGCCCATATTTTGGCTGAATCAGAAGAAGAAGCAGGGGAAATAATATCTATACTGAAAAATGGAAGAAATTTTCAGGATCTTGCTCAAGCTGTTTCAAAAGACCCTTCAGCAGAATTCAACAAAGGAGACCTTGGCTTTTTCTCGCAAGGCACAATGGTGGCGGAATTTGAAGATGAAGCATTCTCCCTTAAGGTAGGCCAGATCTCTGAGCCAGTAAAAACAGAATTTGGCTATCATATCATAAAAAGGCTCCCTAATATAATATCTTTAAATGAGGCAAAAGATGGCATATCAGCAGTAATCTTGAATTCTAAACAATCAGAATCTATAGAAGGGTACATTTCAGAATTAAGAGATAATGCAGATATAAAATTAAGTGAAGAGATAGCGCCATTAGGCGCAGCTATTCAAGAAGAAACTGAAATTGAGAATGAGTTTAAAGAGACATCTGATGAAATATGTACAGAAGACGAAAAACCAATTATAAGGATGTATACTTCCTCGACATGTGAAAAATGCAGAGACATTGAAATAGCTTTCAGAAATACAGTCCAAACCTATGATGTTGTAGTTAAAGAATGGGAATTAGATACAGGAGACAACCTTTACACCTCTGAAATTGAAACAAGCATGACAAGCTCAGAATATGAATTATTAAAAAAATACAACCCCTCATTTGCAGTTCCTGCCTATGTCTTCGGTTGCAGGTATGTAAGGATAGGAAATGCTTTTGCTGAGCCGGATTACCTGGAAGAAGAAAAAATATTTATGGAGACAATTGAAAGAATAATATGAGCCAGGATTCTTTTAAATTAATGAGGGAAATGAGGTTTATAGAAAGCAGTTTCGAGGCAGGCATAATTACAAAATCCGAATATGAAATTTCTAAAAAAAGAGTAGAAGATAAGCTGGACATAGTTAAAAAAGAAGAAGCAGAATCACAAGAGCCAAAACAGCCTGAAAAGATAGAAGCAGCTCTGCCGGAAGAAAAAGAACAAACAGAACAAGTTGTTCATGAAGAAGAAAAAATATCGGCTCATGAAGAAAAGCCTGAAGTAAGTGTTTACTATGATGAGTCTCATCCAGCTAAAGTTGAAAGAAAGGAAGAAGAACTTAAGGAAAAACAGCCTGTAGCTAAAGAGCAGCAGCCATTACAAGAAAAACAACGTACTGGTCGTTTTGAGACCTATGGCAGCAGGTTTGCTCTGCCAAAAAAATCCAGGCTTTTGGTTTTTCTGTCTTTCTTAATTCTTATTTTTATTATTTTATTCTCTTTCAATTCAGGTAATCTTAAAGACACTTCTTTCACACCTGTTTGTGAATCTGATCTTGATTGCCAAAAAACAGGATTTACAGGAAAATGCATTAATGCATCTACTGGCTCTGCAGAATGTATATTTAAGCCGGCCATACAAACAGATATCACGATAATTACATCAGAAGAATGTAAATTATGTGATATAGGCAGGATGAAAAACACCATCACTCAGATTTATCCAGGAGCAGAATACCAATTAATAGATGCAAATGACCCGGATGCAGAACTTTTTATCTCAGAACTTAGTATAGAATCTCTTCCAGCATACATATTTGATAAAGGTATAGAAAAAACAGAGAGATTCAAGTCTACTTCAACTATTTTTACCAAGCCAACATTTATAGGAGAAGAAGAATTTTATCTTATGAAGCCGGGAGCGTCTGGCTCGTCATATTTATTTAAGAACGAGCAGCAGAAAAACTCAGTAGAGCTATTCTTCACGCCGTTTGCAAAATCATCTGAAAGAGCATTTGAAAATATATTGGAGCTCACAAAAGACAAAGATATCAACCTCAATATAAGATATTACACAAGACAAGAGATTGGCCCGGGAAATTCAGATGTAAAGGAGCTCTTGAGGCAGGTATGTATAAGGTCTGACTCAGAAGATAAGCTCATATCTTATATAGGCTGTATATTCAAAGAAGGAATGGATGAAGAAACAGCTATAACCTGCATGGATTCCTATAACATTCCAAAACAAAAAATAGAGAAATGTATACAGGATGATGCAGAATCAATCCTCTCTGGAGATATTGACAAAGCAAGGGAATTTTCAATAAACACTCTGCCTGTTTTCATATTCAATAATCAATACAAGAAAGGCGGTTCTTTATCAGTTGATATCTTAGAAGATCTTTTCTGTAAAATTAATCCTGATAGTTGTTAAAATATAATTATATTTATATGTTCTTTTTCTAAATTTTATAAAACAACAACCAAAATTTTACCACTCTAAAATAGTGTGTATTAAGCTAAACTATATTC
>JAGLMD010000058.1 GCA_023140175.1 Nanobdellota archaeon
TGAATCAGTAAAGCATTCAATATCATCCTCGCTTATACATTCTCCATCAATACAGCCGTAAGAGCATTCCTCAAGAACCCGTGATTCAATGTCATCTGAACAGAAAGAATCAACTGTTCCTGCATTCTCACATGTATAAGTAATATAATAGTCATACACATCATCACCAGCACAATAAGGAGTATTCAGGAAGCCGTCTGTTCCACATTTTGAATCAATAAAGCATCCAATATCTGATTCATTTATACATTCTCCATCAATACAGCCATATGAACATTTTTCAACATGTTCTGTCTGAACAACTGTTGCTATAACACAACCATCATTTACACAAAGATGGTTTGCATAATATCTTGACCTGTAGACATCATCTGTTTCACAGAAATAACCCCACTCGCCGTATTCATCCTCACCACAATCCTCACTGACCACACTAGTAATTTCTTCTTCACAAGATCCTTGGTTGCATGAAAAGTTATGGAAATCTGCATAGACATCATCATCAGCACAATATCCATCACTATAGTAATCAGCTGGGCAGTCTGAATCAGTATAACACTCATCCATACATTCGCCATTCTGGCAGCCGTAAGAGCATTCTTCAACCCGTCTAAATATATCTGTATAAGAGCAATAAGCATCAGGGGTAGCAGGATTAAAGCAAGTATATATTCTGTAATCCTGATAAACATCCCCATCATCACCGCATACTGGCTCACCAACATATTCATTAGTGCCGCAATCAGCATCAATATTGCATTCCGGAAGTTTGTAAATATAATAATTCATATATTCAGTTTCATCTAGATTTTCCTCAAAAGGACAGCCAATTGCTGCAGCATTTAAGACTATTTGAAGCATTCCTGTCATAGTTGATGTCCATGTAAATTCTACTCTTTGAAACTCACTACTATCTGAATTTGCATCAACAGTTTTTGTTTCGGTATGGATTGGGCCATAATCATCATAGATCCATAACTGCATGCTGGTAGGAAGAGGATAAAGCTCTCCACCAGATGCCATATTGCTAAGCTTCTCAGCGCTTATTGTGATAAGGGTTCCTTCTTGTGCAAACAAAGGCACAGCATTTAAATTATTAAGCAGAGTATAACACATTCCCTCTGGCTCTTCCTCTAAAACAGTAAAATCCTTTGAAGTTTCCATCTGCTCGCTGTCCAGGCATTTCTCATCAACAACATAGCTGGCAACAGTTGCAGTATAGCTGTCTGCTTCTATCGGTGTCCACTCAAAGCTCACTCTTTCCTCTCCTGAAAATTCTATTAACAAATCCTTATCATCAATATATACAACAGTATCTTCAGAATCAGTAATGATCAATTCGACATTGGTCTCAAGTGAATAATAATCATCTAAAAGAGAAGAAGGGATATGATCTATAGGTCCTGCATGGCTTAGTGCAGCATAGGTAGTTGCATTAAGGCTCGCAGAAATATTAACAATCAAAGGCATATTTGGCTTCAGATCATTTGTGACAGAAAAGGTATCTATCTGCGCTCTGCACATATTTGCCTTTGTTAAATAAACAGTATTTGAAAAAGTAGGAACAGAGGTACTCTCTCCTTGCTTGGTTCCTTCATGGGTTATTCCACTCTGTTCCCATGTAACATAACCCGGTTTATAGAAAAAAATACCATAACCATACGAGCTTTGTAATGTAGTAGGATAAGTAACAACAAGGCTGTCAGAACCACCAGAATTCAGCACATTGCCATTCCATAATATTCCGGATATAGTATCACAATCAGAATCACCGCAGGAATATCCAATAGAATTAACATCAGTTAGCGGCATGGTTCCTTGTGTATAATTCCCAAAAAAAAGCTCTCCATCCCTAAAATTATATTCTATATAACGAGCAGCAGAAACAAAACTCACTGAAAACATAATCAAAATTAAAACTGAAAATAATTTCATTAATTTCATAATTACATACCCCCAAACATAGGCTAGGATAATTCTCTTATATTTAAATCTTTTGAATAATTTACTATTAAACAATAACAACTACTATTAATTATATAAGAGTAATAACATAAACTAATTAATCATATCATTATTTCAAAAGACTATGATATCAATTATAGGGGCAGGCCCTGCAGGACTTTACTCATCTTATCTGCTTTCCGGGAAAGGCTATGAAGTAAATGTCTTTGATCAAAAAAAGAAGATTGGCTTGCCTGTCCAATGTACAGGCATTGTCACATCAAAAATAAAGGAGATAATCCCATTAGAAAAGAACATAATAAAAAACAGGATTAGAAAGATAGAATTGCACTCAAAAAACAACTCTCAATCCCTCTCACTCAAAGAGCCTGATTTGGTCCTGGACAGGGAAAAATTCGACCAATACCTCGCCGAAATTGCAAAGAAAAATGGGGCAAAAATACATCTTGAAAAAAAGTTCATCAAAAAAGAAAAAAATACAATACTAATAAAAGACCTGAAAAAAAACAAGATAGAAAGCTTCAGGACAGATTTCCTGATAGGAGCAGACGGCCCTTTAAGCCCTATATATAATATACTCAACCAAAATACAGAGAAAAATTACTATAAAGGAATACAGGTAAGAGCTAAAGGAAGCTTTGATAAAGATACTTTCCATGTTTATCTTGGTTCTCTCTGCCCAAATTTCTTTGCCTGGATTGTCCCTGAAAATGAAAGTATAGCCAGGATTGGGTTAGCATCACAGAAAAACCAGATTTCTTTACTGAATGAATTCAAAAAGAAATTAGAGATAAAAAATGACAGTATAATTGAAACACAGGCAGGACTTATACCTATATATAATCCAAAGATAAAAACAAACAAAGACAATATATATCTTATAGGAGATGCCGCTTCACAGATAAAATCAACTACTGGCGGCGGAATAGTGCAGGGATTAACTGCCGCAAGATGTCTTAGCAATGCGATAGCAGACAAAAAAGACTATCAAAAAGAATGGAAAAAACAGCTTGGAAAAGATTTATGGATTCATTTAATGCTTAGAAAATACCTGAATCGTTTTAAAGATAAAGATTATGATAAACTGGTTGATATGCTGAAAAATGATAAACTAAAAAATATTCTTGAAACACAATCAAGAGATGTGCCCTCTAGCTTTATGCTCAAGATCATATTAGCAGAGCCGGGGCTTCTTTCATTCGCATCCAGATTATTCATCTGAGAAAGAAGAACAAAAGAACAGTTGAACTGCTATTATTACTGAGATTCAAAAAATCTCAAAAGCTTTATAAATTGTATACTTTTCTCGATATCAACTAAAGGGGAAATATATTGGAAGACAACAATCAAGAGGATGAGGAAATAACTATAGATTTTTCTAAGATAAAAAACTTTTTCAAAAAGAAAGCAGAGAAAGATAAAATAGAAAGTGTTGAAAAGAAAGCAGATATTATAAAAAAGAAGATTGATAGTCAACTAGATAGAGATGAGATATTAAAAAAAGACCAAAAAAAAGTAGAAGAGATTAAGACTGAATTAAAAAAAGAAGAATCAGAAGCTGCAATAGTTGAAGGCGAAGAAAGATTAATTGAAAAGAAGGTTCGAAAAGAAGAAAGAGAGCTTGAAAGAATAGAAGAAGATATTAAAGATGATTCTGATGAAGAGATTTCTTTTGATTTCAAGAAAATTGGCGGCTTTTTTAAGAGCCTAAAGAAAAACATAACCAAGGATAAGCATGAAACAGATGATGAAGATGAAATATCCTTTGATTTCAAAAAGACAATAGAGATTGTAAAGAGATATAATGTTCTCTTGTTGATATTGATCCCATTGATTTTCTCAGTATACTTAAGACTAATGCCTGCATACCTCCCGGCAACAGAGGAATGGGCAAGGAATAATATCTATAGTAACATAAGGAACCAGATTAATTCACAGGTAAGGGCAGAGTATCCGAATCTTCCTCAGGCAAACATAAATCGTATTGTAGATAATAATTTAGCAGAGTTTGAAAAGACAAACAAAGAGCAGATAAAGCAGGAGACTGCTCAGGTTGCAGCCTATTTCAAATCTCGTTTGCAAAAAAACGGCCAGACATATTTAATAGCCATAGATCCTTATTTCTGGATGCGTCATGCAAGAAATGTCCTTGAGAACGGCCATCCGGGAGACGAATTAAGAAACAGAGAAACAAAAGAAGTGTGTTATGAAAAAGGAAATAACTGTATTCCCTGGGACATACATATGTTAGCTCCCTTTGGAAGGGATATTCCCCCGGATATGTTCCATGCATACTTAGAAGCCTATACTCATAAATTCCTAAGCATATTTAATCCAAACCAGGATTTGATGGGCAGTTGTTTCTATGTTCCTATAATCCTATCAGCCCTCTGCATCCTGCCCGCATTCTTCATAGCTAGAAGGATAGGGGGCAACTTTGGAGGTTTTATTGCTGCATTATTTATAGCTATTCACCCCGCATTCCTGACAAGAACAGTTGGCGGATTCGCAGACACAGATGCTTATAATGTTCTTTTCCCGCTATTCATAACCTGGCTATTCCTTGAGGCATTTGAAACAAAAAGCTGGAAAAAAGGATTAATATTAAGCTCAATCTCTGGGTTAATAGTCTCGATCTATACAATAACTTGGATTGGCTGGTGGTATATATTCGATTTCATAATAGCCTCAACAGTAATTTATCTGGCAATATATCTCCTGATTAACAGAAACAACATAAGAGGTATCTTAAAACATGAAGCATTGAAACATACTATCATTGTTCTCTTAGCATTCTTCCTATCATCATTTCTTTTCACAACAATGATGGGCGGCACATTTATGGCTGCATTTGACGGCCCCTTTGGCTTTATGCGCTTCAAAGAGGTGGGTATAACTACTGTCTGGCCTAATGTCTTCACAACAGTAGCAGAGCAGAACCCGGCATCACTAAATAGTGTCATAGGACAAATAGGCACTGGCAGCTTGCTGCTTTTCTTACTGTCTATCTTGGGAATTGTATTAACACTAGTCAAAAAAGACAGCAAGGACAAAAAAGATCTATATTACTTTATTCTGTCAGCAGTATGGCTGATAATAGTTCTTGCTATAAGGCCCCAAAACCTAATTGTATTCCTGTCTCTAATAGCCTTACCGATAATAATAAAGATAGTACTTGCAATTTATAATAAGGATCTGGAGATAGATTTCAAGCCTGCTATAATACTAATAATATGGTTCACTGCCACAATATATGCAAGCACCAAAGGAATAAGATTCATGCTGCTCTTGGTTCCTGCTTTTTCCCTCGGCTTAGGAATAGCTTTTGGCTATATTTATAAGCACCTGTCAGTATATATCTCAAAAGGGCTTTATCTCAACAAAACAATTGCTAAGACAGTAGTAATAATTGTCCTCCTTCTCATGCTTATTAATCCGGTTAATACAGCAAGAAATACAGCCAAGCAAGAAATCCCCAGTATGAATAGTGCATGGTATGAATCATTAGATAAGATAAATAGGGAAGCTGAACCAGATGCAATAATAAATTCATGGTGGGACTTCGGCCATTGGTTCAAGGCTATTGGTGATAGGGCAGTAACATTTGATGGGACTTCTCAAGGCACCCCAATGGCGCATTGGATAGGCCATAGCTTATTGACAAACGATGAAGAGAAAGCTATTGGGATCCTTAGGATGTTAGATTGCGGTTCTAACACCGCATTTAGGAAATTAAATGAAGATATTGACGACACT
Organism: Nanobdellota archaeon; assembly: GCA_023140175.1. Taxonomy (GTDB): domain Archaea; phylum Nanobdellota; class Nanobdellia; order Woesearchaeales; family WJIZ01; genus WJIZ01. Next base: position 5,722 of record JAGLMD010000058.1, read on the forward strand.
GCAAGATCTGTATATATGCTCCATGATATTGTTAAAATGGATAAAAGAGAAGCAAAAGAATACCTGTTAGATCATGTTGATGAGGAAAAAGCCGAAGAAGTGCTAAGATACAGCCATTGTGAGCCGCCAGAAAATTATTACATAACATCCGACGATATGGTAGGCAAATCTGGAGTATGGGGTCACTTTGGAATATGGAATTTTAATAGGGCACTTATTTACAATGTACTGAATAAAAAGGAATATAAGAATGATAAAGAAAAAAGCACAGAATTTCTAAAGGAAAGGTTCAATTATTCTGAAGACAAGGCAGAAAGCATATTTTATGAAGTCAAAGGAATACAAGACTCAAATGCTGCAAACTCCTGGATTGCACCATGGCCAAGTTATGCATCCGGTGTCACAGGCTGTAGAAATGAAGGCGAAATAATAATATGCCCCATAAACCTGCAAGGTGGCGGTGGAAGTGTCAATATGCAGATTAATCTTGAGAATAAAACAGCTGAGATCAACACCCCAAATGGTAAATTCTATCCTAATGCTTTGGTTTACCCAACAGAAAAAGGAATAGAAAAAATAGAATTTAGCAATAATACACTCGGATATGGTATGGCACTTATTCCGTCCGGAGATAGCTGGAATTATATAATGATGCTCTCCCCATTAGAAGACAGCATGTACACTAGATTATATTTCCTAAACGGTCATGGCCTTAAAGGATTCGATAAATTCTCAGAACAGAAATCAGTAATCGGAAACAGGATAGTTGTCTGGAAAGTAGATTGGGAAGGAGAAGACAAAAACTTAGTTTATTTTCAGGAAGAGGAAGAAGAAACAATAGAAGAAGACATAACCGAAGAACTGATTGAAGAGGCCAAAGATGCTTCAGAAGAGGAAGAAGAGATTACAACAGACAAAGAAGTAGTTGAAAGATCTGAAGAGATTTTAGAGGAATATGAAGAAACAGAAGAAGAATCTAGCTTAGATGAAGATACAAGTTCTGATATTATTGAAACTGCCCGGGATAATTTATCTGAATAAAAATTAAAGCAAATGAAAAATTCTACATATGCTGTTATAGCTGCCAAAAATGAAGCAAAACATATCTCAGCAGTTGTTAAAGATACTAAAAAATATGTAAATAAAGTAATAGTAGTTGATGACGGCTCTAGCGATAATACTTCAGAAAAAGCCAAAGAAGCTGGCGCCATAGTCTTGCAGCATCTGGTCAACTTAGGAAAGGGTGCAGCTACAAAAACTGGTTGTGAATATGCTATCTCAAAAGGTGCAGAAACAATAGTGTTTCTGGATGCAGACGGCCAGCATGAGCCAAAAGATATAATCAAATTCAAAGAAAAACTAAAAGAAAAGGATATTGTATTCGGCATAAGAAAAAGAAATAAGCACATGCCTGCTGTATTGAAACTTGGAAACTGGTTCCTGAATAAAGCAGCCAATTCATTATACGGAATAGATGTACCTGATACCCAATGCGGCTTTAGGGCATTCAAAACAAAAATTTACAAAAAGATAAGATGGAAAAGCCCCGATTATAGTATGGAATCTGAAATGATTGCAAATGTAGGAAAGAAAAGATTAAAATACTCATTCGTACCAATCTCTACTATATACTCCGATAGATACAAAGGTACAACAATAATAGATGGAGCTAAAATTGTAGTGGATATGGTATGGTGGAAACTCTCAAGGTGAAAAAATGGCATTAGGAATTCAGATTTTAGGATTATTCTTCGGATTGTTCATGATCTATTACTCATTTCTTCATTTCAAAAGAAAAGAATTCACATTAAAAGAATTTACCTTTTGGCTCTTGCTCTGGGTAATATTCATATATGTCGCTTTTTTTCCAGGAAGTCTTGATTTCATAGTCAAAACATTAAAGCTTGGAAGGACCATGGATTTATTCATAATAGGCGGCTTTATGTTGATGATCTGGATGTTCTTCTATACATATCTCTTAGTAAGGGGCAACCAGAGAAAACTTGAGCACATTGTAAGGAAGATTGCAAAGAGAAAAAAGGATTAACTGCACCAAAAATAAGGAATAAATAATTAGAAAATAATATAAATACGCCCATTCTTATATATTCCATGGCAAATATAAAGATTATCAAGTTCTTAGATAGGGCATTTGGATCTATTTTATGCCTGATCTTATCTGTATTCTCAGGGGAAAAAGAGATCGATGTAGAAAAATCAAAGAAGATTCTTTTTATCCAGCTTTGGAGCCTGGGAGAAACAATACTTACACTTCCAGCCATTGCATCTGTAAAAAACAAATACAGAAATTCAGATATATATGTTCTTGCTACAGGCAGAAACAAGGAAGTTTACCTCTCCGCAGATTTAGACATAAATATTCTGACTGTTAAATTGAACCCTATATCTATAATAAGGCTTATGATATATAGTTTCAAAAAATTTGATATTGTCATTGATCTGGAAGAATACCTTAACATCTCTGCCCTGATTGCCTTCTTTCTGGGAAAGCAAAGAATTGGTTTCTCTGGCAAGCTAAGGTCGCACCTTTATAACAAATCCATAAGATATAATGATAAGCAGCATGTTGCCAAGACCTTTCTGGAACTTACAAAATTGATTGGTGCAAACTACAAAGATAAGAACATTATAAGATTGAACTATGGAAAAAATGAAAAAGATAAGGTAAAAGATATCTTTAATAAAATCCCGAAAAACAGCAGGATTATAGGCATAGTGCCGGGAGCTGCAGAATCTTCTAGATCAAGAATGTGGCCAGCTGAAAGATACACTAAGCTTTCTAATCTCCTTATAAGAAAATTTAATTGCTTTCTGGTCTTAATCGGCTCAGACAAAGAAAAGGAAATAACAGAAAATATAGCAAAGAACATAAAAAAAGTAAAAGAAGAAAATAAAGTGATAAACATCGCCGGAAATCTTTCAGTAAAAGAATTATTCTGCCTCATAGATAACCTGGACTTGCTAATAACAAATGACACAGGTCCAATACATATTGCTTCGGCACAACAGACTAAAGCAATAGGATTATACGGCCCCAATACACCAATAAGATTCGGCCCATATCATAAAGACAGCAGCTCATTATATAAACCAGAATCATGCAAATTCTCGCCCTGTATCAATGTGCATAAAGGGATAGTCCCAAACTGCCTATACCCAAAAAACAGCAAAGATTATCAGAAGTGCATGAAAGCCATTGAAGTTGAAGATGTTCTAATGGCTGTTGGGAAGTTGATATGAAAATTATTAATGTTGATAACTCGTCCCTATAGGTGCCGCCATAGAGTAATCCTGCTCAGGAATAGAATCAGGATTTTCAGATAGACATACAGATTGTCTGGCTTCAACAACAGTCTGGCCCATTAACACAGCAGATCTTATTTCCCTGCAAAAACTTTTATGGCTATGAAACTCATTTCTGGCTTCATGCATAGTTCTTTGCAGACCAGTATCATATGGATGATCCCAAAATGCATCTTCAATTTGTCTTAATTGGTTTGGAGTTATTCTCTGTGAATTAGATTCCATGATATTATCACCTTATTATAACTTAATTTATAGGAATATATGCACATTTATAAAATCTATCCTGCCGGTGATGTGATAAAGATAAGGTATTAAGAAACAAACAAAAATCAATCCATTTCACGTAATGGAGAATTTCTTTCTCTCTGAGAAGAAAGTATTTGGTTGGATTCAATTAAATTAAGTGCAGCATCTTCTTGAAGCTGGAGTCTTACAACACCGTTAACAATATCTTGTTGAGAAGATGCCAATCTAGATTGTTCCTGATATCTATCGTGCATATCTTCTTGAAGTTGAAATCGAATTTTGTAATCCATACATAATAAGAATAGTTGCAATCTTATAAATCTTTTCAAAGCATTAATTAAACTGATAGTTAAAAACCCCTCACCCAAAATGCTCATATTCTCCATAAGTAAAAAAGCCAACTAACTCTTTTATCTTAGCCAATTTAGGAAACAAATCTTTTTCAAGAGAATTGCCTGAAATAAGCTCAAATATCTCAGGCTTAAAAATATATATTCCTGCATTGACTATATGTGAACTCAATGTTTTGGTTTTCTCCCTGAAATCTATTATCAAATCACCATCAAGTATAGCAGTGCCGTAATCAGACGCCTTTTCTCTTGTCATTAAGCCCATTGTTGCCAGTTTATTGAGAGAGCCATGTTTGACAGCCATCTTGATTAAGTCAAAATTATTATATGTATCTCCAGACATAACAACAAAATTACCCTTCACCTTTTCCTTAAGAGCAAGTAATGCTGAAGCATTTCCCCTAGCTTCTTTCTCAATTATCTCGACATTAGTATCGATCAATTCCTCCCTTAACTCCCTCCCGGGATTCTGTGTTACAAGATATATCTTCTTTATCCCATTACTGGAAAGAAATTCAATCTGGTTTTTTACCAGGGTTTTTCCTTTAAAAGTCTGCAGCAAAGCATCTTGCTGTGTTCCCTTAAGCAATAAAACAGCCGTTGTTATAGAATCTCCCTCAATGCCTTTCCTCAGGAAATACTCAATTGCCTGGCTCCTTGATCTTAACATAGATCCATCTATCTTTGAATCCACCATCCTTAAGACTGACCTATCAATCGAGATTGCGATCTTATTTTTAATCATTAGTAATACCAATTCATACCCATATATATAAATTTTTCTATATTCAAACCGAAAGATTTAAATATAAAATATATTTAGTATGAAAAAGTAATACCAGAGGCAAACATAATGCAGGATATTAAAATTGTACCAAAAATATGGGGAGAAGAGAAGTGGCTTGTAAATAGGGATTATTGCGGCAAATTATTGATTCTAAAGAAAGGCTTTAGATGCAGCATGCACCATCATAAAAATAAGGATGAGACCTTCTATATAAACAAAGGTAAAGTGTTTCTGGAATATGATGGCAAAAAAACAATCATGATACCCGGTCAAGCCCAACTAATTGAACCCAATAAAAAACATCGCTTCACTGGTCTTGAAGACTCAGAGATAATTGAATTCTCTACACATCATGAAGACTCAGATTCATATAGGGATGAATTATCCAGAAAAGTTGATTTAAAAGAACTCAATCTGCCGGAGGAATGAAAATGAAATGCCTAGTTACAGGAGGAGCAGGATTTATTGGCTCAAATCTCGCAATATACCTGGAAAAACAAGGCCATGATACAACAATAATAGATAATTTTAGCTCTGGCCATAAAGATAATATAAAAAGCTTCAAAGGAAAAGTAATAGATAAAGATATTTCAAAACCATTCGACATAAAAGAAGATATTGATGTTATCTTCCATCAGGCAGCAATAACCGATCCAAGATATCCTGATGACGATGAAACATTAAGACAGAATGTAGATGGATTCAAACTCATTATAGAGCTTGCCAAAAAAAAGAATGCAAAACTTATCTATGCATCTTCTGCAAGCATGTACGGCAACGGCCCTGCACCTCAAAAAGAAAGTCAGGAAAAAGATCTTCTCAACACATACGCCAGATCAAAGCTCATCATAGACGAGATGGCAGAAAAATTGTTTGATAAGATGCATATTGTCGGCTTAAGGTACTTTAATGTCTTTGGCCCGGGAGAAGCGCTTAAAGGCAGGCCGGCATCTATGGTATACCATCTGATAAAGCAGATGAAAGCAGGAAACCCCCCTAGAATCTTTAAGACTGGAGAACAAAAAAGAGACCACATCTATGTCAAGGACTGTGTATTATCAAACATAAAAGCATTAGAAGCAAAATCAGGAATTTATAATATCGGAACAGGCATAGCAGCAACATTCAATGAACTAATAAACTCAATCAATGAAGCACTAGGCACAGATCTGCAGCCGGAATATTTTGATATGCCATATGATCCAAAAACATATCAGAACAACACACAAGCTGACACAACAAAAGCCGAAAATGAACTAAACTTTAGATCTCAATACACATTAAAACAGGGAATAAAAGAATATTCAGGAATGATATAATGAGCCAATTAAAAAAATACTTGAAAGAATTCCATAATAAAAATGTTGTGGTGATAGGGGATGTTATGCTGGATAAGTATATATTCGGTAAAGTTGAGAGAATCTCTCCGGAAGCCCCGGTACAGATAGTCACAATAGAAAAAGAAAAGTATGTCCCGGGAGGAGCTGCTAATGCAGCTTCCAATGTTTCTACCCTAAATGGAAATGCATACCTATTTGGTATAGTTGGAAACGACATTGCAAAAAATATTTTCCTTGACGAAGCAGAGGCAAAAGGAATAAACACAAAAGGAATCGTAATAGACGGAAGAAAGCCAACAATTCAAAAAACAAGAGTACTGGCACAAAATCAGCAGTTATTAAGAATAGACAATGAAAATAGTGAATATATAGATAACGATGCTAATGAAAAGATATTCGAGACTATAAAAGAGATTGACAAGATTGATATTATCATAATATCAGACTATGCAAAAGGCACCATTACAAAAAAGCTGATGGAGAATATAAAAGAATATGCAAAAAAGAACAGCATCTTGTTAATCATAGACCCGAAACCAAAACACAAACTATTCTATAAAGGTTGTTCTCTTATTACACCAAACAAAAAAGAAGCAGAAGAAATGGCAGGAATATTATTAGAAACTCAAAAAGATTTGGAAAAAGCAGGCAATAAGCTTATGGAAGAGATGGATTGTAATATCTTGATAACAACAGGAGAAAAAGGAATGTCTATATTCGAGAAAAACAAAGAGCCATTGCATATACAAACACTGGCAAAAGAAGTATATGATGTCTCTGGAGCAGGAGACACAGTAATAGCAACATTAAGCTTGGCTTTAAGTGCTGGAGCAGCACTAAGCGATGCAGCCATACTTGCAAATCACGCTGCTGGCATAAAGGTAGGTAAACTCGGAACATCGCCAGTCACATTGGCTGAACTGGAAGAAAGCCTGAATAATAACGGAGAATAATTAGCCAATCAGAAAATGAACCCAGCTATATTCCTCGACAGAGACGGCACATTAGTAGTAGATCATGGCTATGTATACAAAGTAGATGATTTCAGGCTTCATGAAGAAGTTATTGAAGGTCTAAAGCTTCTAAAAGATTTCAGGCTCTTTGTAATAACAAACCAGTCAGGCATAGGAAGAGGCTACTATAAAGAAGAAGACATGCACAATTTCAACAACCGAATGCTTAAAGAGATCTCAAAACATGGAATAAAAATAGAAAAAATATATTTTTGCCCGCATACTCCAGAAGAAAAATGCGAATGTAGAAAACCAAAAACAAAATTCATAAAACAGGCAAAAGAAGAATTCAATATCGGCACAAAAAACTCATGGGTAATTGGAGACCATGATTCAGATGTACTTCTTGCTAAGAATACAGGATGCAATGCAGTATATCTCCTTACTGGCCATGGAAAAAAGCACCTCAAAGAAGCAAGAAACGCAAAGCCGGAATACATAGCAGCTACTTTAAAACAGGCTGCAGAATATATCTTATTTAATAAAGAAAAAAAGATAATTAAAAGAGAATCTTTGAAAGATCTGATCAATGAATTAAGAAAACAAAACAAAAAGATTGTTACAATTAACGGCGCATTTGATGTCCTTCATAAAGGCCATGAAAAAATATTAAGCGAAGCTAAAAAACAGGGCAACATTTTAATAACAGCTATAAATTCAGATTCTTCTGTAAAAGAAAACAAAGGACTGGAAAGGCCCCTAAATAATGAAAACGCAAGAGCAAAAATGCTGGCAAATTTCAATTATGTTGATTATGTCACAGTATTTCCGGAAAAAACACCCATAGATGTCTTGAATGTCATCAGGCCGGATATACATGTAAATGGCTCTGAATATGGTGAAAATTGCATTGAGGCTGAAACAGTCAAGAAAAACGGTGGAAAGATTTATATTGTGAATCTTCTCCCAGATTACTCTACAACCAGCCTGATTACTGGAAAATAACAAAAATGGGCTAATTATATAACACTAAAGCTTTATTTAGAAAAAACATAGAGAGGGAGTGAGGCAGTTCACATTATAGATATAGTACATAGAAACATTAAAGAATGAATTGGCCTTGCATTCAGAAAAATGAAGATATTCATAGTAATGCCGGCATACCAGGCAGCAAAGACAATAATTTCTGTATTTGAAAGAATCCCAAAAGAATTCTACAATAAGGTCCATACTATTGTAGTAGTTAATGATGGGAGTACAGATAAAACAGAAGAGATTGTATTAAACTTAAAAAAGAAATATGACAAAATAAAACTAATAAGCCATGAAAAGAATAAAGGCTATGGCGCAGCACAAAAAACAGGATTTAATGAAATCCTGAATCAGAATGCTGATATTGGAATATTGCTGCATTCAGACGGCCAATATGCTCCAGAACTTCTTCCAAAAGTATCTGCCCCTTTAGAAAACGGTTCTGCAGATGTTGTTATCGGTTCAAGAATTCTGGGCAGGGGCGCTCTAAAAGGAGGCATGCCTTTGCACAAATACATTGGAAATAAGATGTTAACTGCTATAGAGAATATAGCTTATGGCATGAATATTTCAGAGTACCATACAGGATATATGCTGTACTCAAAAAAAGCACTGGAAAAAATTCCATTCAACAAACTCAGTGATACCTTCCACTTCGACGGGGAGATGATAATGATGTCAGGCAAAAAAAAGCTTGTTATTAAAGAAATCCCAATTCCGACAAGGTACGCTGAAGAAAAATCCCACCTAAATGCCATGACATATGGAATAGATGTACTAAAGATTATCTGGAAGTACAAAACAGGAAAATATGATTTTTAATTAAATTGAATTCCCCCTGATTTAAATGGAATTAAAAATTGGAAAAACTGCAGAGGCACTCTTCTTAATAATAGTCTTCACCACATTCTTATGGATAAGTTTAGGAAATCTCTGGGATCATAAATTAAACAATTCCTTGCCCGTGGGAGCATTGGCTTCTGATAATTTTCTCCATCTCCATTTCACAGAGTATTTACTTCAGTCAAGAAACATGAAGTATGCTTCAATTGTTGCAGGCTCTGGATATAAAGATATAATATGGCATTATGCAGTCATATTAACGCCCCTGGCAGCAGTATTTTCAGAATTGACCGGGCTGGAAAGCTTTAATTCTACTATCTTCCTGACATTTTTCTTCTCTATCTTCGGAGCAGCTATAATGTATTTTATCATTAAGAACCTGAATAAAACAGTAGCCATACTTTCCATTCCCCTTTCAATATTCTTATTCTCAAGAAATTTCTACTTCATATTCCTATGGGGCCAATATCAGATGATTGTTTCGAGTTTCTTTGTATTTCTCGCTGTATGGTGTCTTGCCAGGCTTAACTTAAAAAACATGTATATCTTACTGGCAATTGCAATTAGTGCCAGCTTCCATACCCATCAGGCAGAAGCAATAGTATTGGTTATATTCATTTTCTTCTATACACTAATAAAACTTATTAGCTTAAGAAAAATATACCCTGAACTTATTGAATTGATAAAAGCAGGAATTTTAACTTTAGTAATCTCGCTTTATAACATACTATTATTCAGGACAATTTATATAAAATCGGGCCCGCTAATTGATTTCTCTAATCCGCATACTGGATATTTAAGAACAGTATATCTGGCTTCATTTGGCTGGATATTGATAATATTAACCATAGGAATAATATTCTCATTATTCTATCTTAAAAAGAAATTCAAACCCATTCTAGCATATGGCTTATTTATGATTTTATGGGGAAATTTAAATCTCATTGGAGGCACATTAGGTTCTAGAACAATACAGCAAAGATACATGTGGCCCATCAGCTTATCAATACTTTTTGGAATGGGATTATATTTATTGATAAAAGTTACAAAATTAAAACTACCTAAGATCCTTATCTATAGTATCTCCCTCATTATCCTATTCACACTCACATCTTATTATTATCAAAAGATGGGGCCGGGCAGCCTAGTAAATCAGGATCAATGGAACTCCATAACTTGGATTAGAGACAATGTCCCCGAAGATTCTACTGTGTTGTTTTTCTATGGTGACCCCTATACACAGGAAGCCATCTTATATAACACACTAAAGCACACTTATGTTGTAACAAGACCAAGTTACCTAGAGAAATTTCAACAGGGCGTATTCAACAGGACATATCTGATATATAATAAAGGCGAATACTGCCATAAATATCCTTATAAAACAGGCATATTATCATTTGATTATAGGTTCAAAAATATGACACTAACTATTGATAGAGATATATGCCGATTCGATTACATACACACTGATACAATAAGCCAAAACCCGCAGATTACTCAATATAATAGATTAGTAGTAAACAAACTGTTTGAAAACGGTTTTACCAGAGTATATGAAAATGGCTATACAATAATTTTGAAAAACAACAATGTAAATGGCGATTGCATGCCCGAAACAATTAAGATATTAGAAATACAATAAAGCCCAAAACACAATGAAACTTAAAAAAGATATTTTAGGCGAATTATCAAAAGTAGGGTATTTATTTGCTATATTAGTTATTATCCTAAAAATTGTATTCTATAAAGAAGATCTTATGATTATAATAAGAATGTCTGCAGCATTCATATATATATATTTTATACCAGGATATTTCATAATGCTTTACTGGAAAGAAAAAATTGAATTCATAGAAAGGCTTATTGTTGGCTTTGGAGTTAGTGCTGCTATATTAGGCCTGACAAGCTACCTCTCGGGCCCTGCTGCAATAGATATCTTTATCTGGTCATATATTTATCCAATAGTAATTGTGATTTTATTTTCAATAATAAACTCAAAAAAGATTATAGAAAAATGAAGAAAGCAAAAAGATTCTTGCAGGCATGATATTATTATTCTTCAATAAGCATGTATCTTATTTCATGGGCTTATCTGATCAAAAATACAGGAGAGATAGTTTTAGCACACTATTGACAGATTATGCTATAAACTGGTGCTAAGATAATAGGTATCTTCCATTATTATTCAGGCATACTGGGCTTACATATAAAATACTATGGCATAGTGCTGCCACGGATATTAATAGGGATTGCAGTAATAATTATAAATAGAAAATCAATAGGTCATTCATGCTTCAGCTTCTTCTTCATATATATGGTAAAAATAAAGCTAGAAGCATATAATAAAATAGTAATAATTATCATACTCAATAGCAGATTATGAAAAATTCTGTCAACATACCAAATCAAAAGAGAAGTAATTACCAGCCCAATAAAGATAGAAAACAATATTCTCTCATCTTCCTCAATATCAACAAATTTCATAATAAGATAAATAGGCAGTATCAATATAAAAAAGAACCCCAGAAAAGTCTTCAGCCCAACAGCCCCAAACAAGACAAAAGAAAAGATAAAGATTACTGCCAAGAATAGGATATAAAGATAAGACTTCTTGAATTTCAGTTCAGACAAATTTATACACCCTTATATTATTTTTATCATATTCTAGAGTAAGATTATCAGAAAGGCTTTTCTCCATATCATCAAGCTGCATTAGCTTCTGTCTAAACTCTGGTCGGTCTGCCAAAAGATATAAATCACTATAATCAAACACAATATAATTCATCGGAATATAAAGATCATTTCCACTAACAAATTCTTCTGGAATGATAAAATTAGGCTTTATCCGATCTTTAGCACGTAGCTCTCTTTCCTCTGGCTTCTCATCACTTCTTAAGCCTGCCCTCCTGCTTAATACTTGAATATAAGCTTTCTTGGCATAAGATAAAGTTCCCATAAAATGTATAGCTGAAACCTCAGGTACATTTTCCTGAATCCATTCCGTAAGTTCATATTGAGCAGGAGTTATTCTGGAGATAGAAGGATATGCTCCATTTAAAGAATCATAAGCATCCCCTCCTTCTATTTTTATGACTAAAAATAAAAATAATATCACTAAGATATATTTTACATATTTCTTCCATAATTTAGGTATGGGAAAGAAAGATGGAAGCGAGGTCAACCCAATAGCCATAAGAGCATAAAAAAAGTATGTCTCCACAGCCAGGAACCTTCCAACGCGATAACTATCAAACTTAACTAAACCAACAGCAGGTAAATGGAATATAATATAAAGAGTTAAAAGAGCTGACAAAATTACTAAATCACTATCTTTTCTTCTAATAAATAAAACAGCTATACCCAAGAAAAGAGGAATAAGGCTCCATCTGCCCATATAGTTAACATCATATTTACTAAACTGAGGATTCATAGAATAACTAGTTTCAGGAACTTTGTTCCAGTATAAAAAACTGCCTAAATCCCTCAAACCTAAATCTATATTCGTATTCTCAGCTCCGAAATATATTAAGTAAAAAGGTGCTATAACAATAAGCATAATTGCCATTATTATCGCATAATGCTTTATGCTTTTTCTAGAAAGGGGCAGTTTTTTATATTTAACAGCCATTAAAGAAATTAATATTATCAGATAAGGAACAAGAAAAATTGTTGCACCGAAATGAATAAGAAAAGTGCACAAAAACATTAAAACAAATAAATAAAGATAAACTATTTTCTCATTATTATCATAAAACGATTTAAGATATTTATATAAAGCATACATCGCTATAGGTATATATACAAAAGCAAACAAATTATGTCTCTGCCCCCAAAGATATAATGATATTGCCCTAAAGGAAAACATTATACCCATAGAAGTCAATATAGCTACTTCAAACCCATATAGTTTTCTTATTAATAAATACATGGAAAATATACTCAAAAAAGAAGTAATTGCAATAAATAAATAAGGCGGAACAATTCTTTCACCACCAAACACTTGAGCAAATGCATAATCCATTAGATAAGGGGGTGGATATTCTAAAGTAGTCGGACCTAAAGCTGAATTATAACCACTATACCAAAAAAGGATAGACAAAGGAGAATCTCCGACTATGTCAGAAGACCTCCCCGTATAAGTCATATGATCCCCATAAGAGAATATATAAGCGCCATCATGTTCCCCAAAAGGAAGGGGATTGTTCTGCAAAGGCAAAGTCCATAGCCAGAAAGCTGCTAAAAACAGTACTGTTAAGGCAATCATATCTTTAATTTGAATCTTAGCCATATTATCCACTATCAATCCTGCTTAAAATATAAACCTTATCTAAAAAATAATAGTTGAAAAAACTCTTTCTCACACTGAAACCTGCCCTTTCAGCACATCTCCTTATCCTATGAGGTATTGAATTAAAGTGCCAGAAAGCAGGCTTTAAATTTTTAATTCCTGTCAGCTCTAAAAAACCGATTAATGGCCATGAAAAAACATTCAATGTGCTTATAATAATCTTTCCATCATCCTTCAACACTTTCCCAGCATTCTCCAGCACCTTAACCGGCTTCTCAAAATACTCCCAGTTTCCTATCAAAAGAGCAAAATCAAATTTCTCCCTTAAAGGAATATCCTCCTCGACATCAGCATAAACAAATTTACAATTAACCTTCTCCTTAGAGGAATTATTCCTAGCAACCCGATTCATCTTCTCGCTATAATCCACACCAATAGCATACCTTCCATTCTTAATTAAATCAATCACATAAAGCCCGGTTCCGGAGCCTATTTCTATTACAGAACTCCCATTAGGGATGATTTTCTTAAAAATATCAGAAGTCTTCAGAAAATAATTCTTGACTCTTTCCTTATCATAAACTGCACTTTGCTGGTCAATAATCTTCCTGTATTCTTCATTTCCCATTCTTGACCACTTCTCTCCAGTAATCCAATAGATCCCTCAACGTGTCGTTAAAATCAATCTCTGGTTTCCATCCTGTAGCATTAGTAAACTTATCTGTCTTTACAATCGGCCTAAAAGAATCTGCTGGCCTAAATCTCTTAGGATCCACTTTAACCTCAATCTCATCCCCTAATTTCGAGAGCGAAACCAGCCTGTCAAGCAGCTCCTTAATTGTCATTGTCGCATCTCCTGCAATATTATAGCATTCTCCTGGCTTGCATTTATTGACAAGCGTCCAATAAGCCCCAACAGCATCCCTTACATCCATAAAAGTCCTTACCGCCCCCAGATTGCCAACCCTAATCACTTTCTCCTTCAGCCCTTTCTCTATCTCGGCTATTTGTATCGAAAAAGATGATTCAGCAAAATTTGGCCCCCTTCTTGGGCCCGTGTGGTTCATTATCCTGGAGCAGATTGATTTTATGCCGTATGACTGAAAATACTGTATCCCAAGCATCTCTGCAGCAAGCTTGCTTACAGCATAAAGGTTTGGCGGCTTTGGTACAGAATTCTCATCTACAATAATCCCCTCCTTATCAAAATTACCATATACATCAGCAGTAGAACACACATGCACTATCGGATCAACATCATTTAAACGAACAGCCTCAAGAATATTTAAAGTTCCAAAAGTATTCACCTCGAGAGTATTGCTTGGCTGTGAAAACCCGGCTGGAATAAATGACTGTGCTGCCAGATGGAAGATTATATCTGGCTCGGTTTCTTTTATCGCATCCTTTACAGATAAGAAATCATTTAATTCCATATCAACAAGATTTATTTTATCTTTTATTCCGATTATATTCTCAGTAGGGCTTCTCCATCTCTTTGTCCCGCAAAGACTAAGCCCCCCTATATTTTTATTAAGAAGAAATTCAGCTAAGTGGCTTGCAACAAAACCAGTGATACCAGTAATTAAAACATTCATTGGTTCTTCACCCAGCCTTTTATCAGCTTGACAACATCATTAACCTCTTCTTCAGTACACCCGCCCAAAGGAAGCTCTATCGATCTATTGCCCACTTCCTCTGCTCCAGAAAGAAAAAGTCCTTTAAACAAACTTTTATGATATGCCTGTAAATGTGCCGGCAGCCAGCAAACTCTTATATCAGCACCATTATTGACAAGACATTTTGCAAGAGAATCTCTTTTATCAGCATCAGCCATAATACCAAAGAATAGATAAGGGTGCTTAGTGACATAATCAGGCACTGTTTGAAATTCAAATTCCCCATCCAACCCTTCCTTATACATCCTTACCAGTTTATTCCTATGCTCAACTTGCTTATCTACCTTAGAAAGCTGTACAAGGCCTATAGCAGACTGTATATCAGTTATCCTGAAATTAAGCCCATAATTAACATAATCATAATGCAGATTAATCTTAGCACTATAAGGTGCACTCATTCCATGGTTCCTTATTGATTTGCACTTCTCCCCTATCTCATCAGAATTAGTCAAGACACACCCGCCCTCAATAGTCTGTAAAGATTTAGCAATATGGAAACTAAAAGTGCTTGTATGGTCAAAACCACCCATTTTCTTGCCTTTATACTCTCCGCCTGGAGCTGCTGCAGCATCCTCAATCAGAACAACACCTTCTTCCTTAGCTAATTTCTCAAATCCTTCAATATCAATAGGCATCCCCCCTACATCTACAGGCATTATTGCCTTTGTCTTAGGAGTTATTTTCTCCCTGGCCAAATCAGGAGTTGTGTTCCATATCTTAGGGTCAGAATCAATTAAAACAGGAGTAGCCCCAATAGAGATTATTGAATTTATAGATGCTATAAAAGTCAACGAGGGAACAATTACCTCATCACCTTTGCCTATTCCATGAGCCAGCATAGCAGTAATCAGCGCTGCTGTGCCATTATTTACAACAGTCACATCTTTAGCTGAAGTATATTCCTCGATCCCTTCCTCAAATCTCTTAGTAACTTTGCCCTGAGTGACCCATCCAGTATTAACTACTTCAATAGCTGCCTTTTTCTCATCTTCTCCAAAATCGGGTTTTGTCCATGAAATCCGCATGCTCATGCACTCCCAAAAAGGCGTAATTTTAAAGCCCTTGTACCATAGATATAAGCTAAGTCCCTCATTTTTCTGGACTTGGAATTGCCCTCTACCCTATAAACATAGGTAAACGGAACTTCCTTAAATCTCAATTTTTTCTTCCTTGCATAATAAAGCATATCGAGATCAAACTCCCCTGCCAAAGCATTTTTCTTTGGAAGTATTTTCATAAGCTTGTCTTTCTTTATTGCATGAAACACTCCAGTAAAATCAGTTGCATTTACACCCATTACAGCCCTCATTACTGTATTAAAAAGTATTGTTGAGATTTGATGCTTGATTGGCAGTCCCTTCATCCCGCCTCCATTTATATATCTGGAAGCAGAAACAAAATCATATTCTGGAATATGCTCCATCATCTTAGGTATTACATTTGGCGGATGGCTCATATCTGCATCCATAAGTACAACAGTTTCTCCCCTGCATAGATTTATGCCGTCTACCTGTGCAGATAATATCCCCCTGACACCTTCTCTAAACACAGCTACAGTATTCGCATCTTTCCTTGCCCTTTCACTAAGAACTTCTTTTGTTTTGTCCTTTGAAGCATCATCAACTATCACAACCTCAAAACTATAATTTCCTTTCAAAGCCTTTGTCACACCCTCAATAAGCCTTACTACATTCCCTTCTTCATTATATGAAGGTATCACAACACTTATATCTCTCTTTCCGGAAAGCGGATTTATCCCATTAGATATTCTCTCTTTAGTATCAGAGATAATTGTATATTTTCTCATAAATCCTCCTATTCCCCCCTTTTATTTAGCAGTTATTTACCTCTCACCAACGGTTAATTATTTAAATATCTTTCTGTTTCAAGAAAGTCTTACTATCGTAAGACAATTATTAGTATAAGACTTTATTGCCTTATAAAGTATAAGTATTATTATGGATTCTATACTTTATATACTGCAAATGAGTTGGGAAATCTCTATGACTTACTCTATTTTAATAATAAAAACCGGCGCATTAGGAGATGTCTTGAGAAGCACAACCCTCTTAAAACAACTTAAGAAGAAATACAAAGACCCAGAAATACACTGGCTGACAAGCGAAAGGGCAAAAGAATTATTGCAGAATAATGAGTTTATCAATAAGATTCACACAATAGAAAATCATAAAGATTTGCCAGAACACTTTAACCTTATTCTAAGCCTGGATGATGATGAAGAATCAGCTGTAATAGCATCAGATATAAAAAACAACAAGCTGATAGGCACTTATATATCAAATGGAAAAGTAGATTATACAAAAGACTCAGCAGAATGGTTTGGAATGGGCCTGCTCAGGTCGGAAGAAAAAGGCGGCTTAGAAAAAGCTAACAGGCTGAAAAAAGAAAATAAAAAAAACATGCATGAAATACTCGCAAATATATCCGGATTAGATTATAATTATGAAGAGCCGATCCTCAATCTGATAAAAGAAGAAATAGATTTTAGGAAAGAATTTGCAGAAAAGAATAGTATTTCTGAATCTGACTTAATAATAGGCCTTAATACAGGAGCAGGCAAAAGGTGGCAATTAAAAAGATGGCCTGTAGAAAAAACAGCAGAACTGGCTGATATGCTGATAGAAAAACTAAGCGCAAAAATCATTCTCTTAGGTGGAAAAGAAGAAAAAGACAGAAACGGGCAGATAAAAGAACTCACAAAAAATAAGCTCATAGACGCAGGAAACAACAACACAATGCGTCAATTTGCTTCAATAATAAATCTATGCAGGTTAGTTGTGACCTCAGACACATTAGCTATGTACATCTCAATAGCACTAAAGAAAAAGGTTGTTGTGTTGATAGGCCCGACAAGTGCTGCAGAAATAGAAATATATGGAAGAGGCAAAAAAATATATGCTAATCTTCCTTGTATCTGCTGTTATAAAAAGAAATGTGAGATTAAGCCAAATTGTATGGATTTAATCTCAGTAGAAAATGTCTATAAAACAACAGAAGAGCAGCTAAAATAGACTATAATATAATAAATAATAATAGATAAAATGAAAGAAGAATTTAAAAAATCAGTAAAAGCAGCTGAACTTGAATTTAAAGAAGAGCCGATGGATGAAAATTATAAAAATCCCATAGTGGGCATAATATCAAGAGGCCGTGTCAATAAGATGTTGAAGGATATGGCTAAACTAAAAGGAAAAAAGATTCTTGATATCGGGTGTGAAGCAGGCCATGTTTCATTGAGATTAACAAAAAGAGGGGCAGATGTCTTCTCATTTGACATAATAAAAGCTGCATTAGTCAAATTCAGGAAAAAAGCCCAAAATAACTCAAAAATATTTCTTGCTGCTGCCCAGAAAATGCCATTAAAAGATAACATTTTCGATTATGTAGTTTGTACTGAAGTGATTGAACATATGCCTAAACTGGATTTATGCATAAGCGAGATGAAAAGGGTCCTTAAGCCGAATGGCAGACTCTTCTTAACATTCCCAAATGAGAAATTAAGAAAAACCCTCTACCCATTAGCTAAACTATGCGGC